>CAYGWJ010000207.1:0-14606 GCA_964353405.1 uncultured Anaerolineae bacterium | reverse complement strand
ACGGCATCTTGCGGCGCGCGAACGATGAGCTTTTCGGCTTGCACGTCGAAGGTTCGTAGCGTCTCTTGGGCTTGAGCAACGGTTGCGTCGGCAGCAGCGATTTGCTCCCGACTCGGCCCGGCGGCCAGCAGTTCGTATTGAGCCTGCGCCGACTGGATCTGTCCCTGGGTTGCCTCTACGCGAGCCTGGGCGGAGCGAATCTCGGGCGAGGTCGGGCCGGACCATAGCTTATTCAACGCCGCCTGAGCTGCGGCGACCTGCGCGTCGGCGGCGTTCAACTGTATCTTTAGTTGCACTTCCATATCGGCCAGTCCATAGCTACCCAAATGCAACTTTTGCCCGTTCGGTAACGTGGGAGGATTTTTCCTCAAGTCCTGGACTGCGCTGCGAGCGTTCGAGATCGAATCGTAACCATCTTGTGCGATCTTGGCCTGCGCTTGCGCCGTCTCTAATTGCGCTTGCGCTGCCGCGAGCTGGTCATTCGTCGCTCCAGACAGCAAGCGACTCTGGTCTGCCTGTGCGCCAGAGAGCGTCGCTAGAGTCGAGCTGATGGTTGCCTGCGCTGCCGCAAGTTGCTCCGGGCGCGCCCCGGCCACGAGTTGGTCGCGTTGAGCGCGTGCCGTGTTGACGGCGGCCTCGGCCTGCGTGCGCTGTGCCTTGAGCAAAGTATCGTCCAGCCGGAAAAGCACCTGACCGGCGGTGACTGGCTGCCCTTCCTCGGCCAACACCTGGATGACACGGCCAGAGACTTCGGGCCCAAGGTTGATCTGTTCCACCTCGATGGTGCCCGAGCCTTTCAAGCCGGTGGCCGCCTGCGTTTGCTGCTGTGACCACCAATAGGTGCCTCCACCGATGACGGCCAGGATCAAGAGAATGGGAATGATTCTTCGCATGGTATTCACTCCATGAACAGATACACGGTTTCTTCGAAGCTAGTCAAGGCGCTTCCGGAAGCGCGAGACTGCCAGAGTCATCGTCACCACAGCAAAGACGACGAGCGCCAGCACTTCGTTCGTCAGCAGTTGCAGCCCGGCCCCTTTGAGCACGATAGCCTTGATGATGATCATAAAATACTTGAGCGGAACCAACACGCTGATCCATTGCAAGACCGGCGGCATGGCCGCAATCGGGAAAAAGAAGCCTGAGAGAAACATCGAGGGCAACTGGATGATCATGCCTAACGTTTGTGCTTCGCGCTGTGTGCGCGCCATCGTTGAAATGAGCAAACCCATGCTCAACGATGTGACCAGGAACAGGGCTGCCAATGCCAGCAGCAAGCCGATGCTGCCGCGAATCGGCACATGGAACCAGAGTGTTCCCAGAATGAGGATTTCCAGCACATCAGCAAACGCGATAAAGGTGTAGGGAAAGAGCTTGCCCACCATCAGTTCCCACGAGCGGACCGGTGTCACGATCAACTGCTCGATCGTGCCGTTTTCGTACTCGCGCACAATCGCAGAAGCGGACAGCGTCGATGTGATGCTTTGCAGAATCAGTCCGATCATGGCCGGAATCATAATGAAGGTTGTGACCATGTCGGGGTTGTACCAGACCTGCGTTCGGATATCTATAGCCGACGTAGACGACATGGATGGCATGATCGAAGCCTGGCGCGAGAGCCGTTGGATCTGCAGTTGCGCCGACTGGGTCTGCCCGATGAGGCGGGCCGCCGCCAATGACCCGGCGGAAATGGACGAATCGGTGCCGTCAATGATAAAGGCCATTGAGACGTTTTGCCCGCGCGAGACCCTTTGGCCGTAATCGGGCGGGATGATCAGGCCCGTCTTGGCCTGTCCTCCGCCGATCAGGCGTTCTAGCTCTTGCTCGTTGGTGACTTCGTAATTAATCACAAAGTAACCCGTCGCGCGAAAGGCGTCGAGCAAGGCCCGGCTCTGCGAACTGCGGCTCTGATCCAGCACGGCGAGCGGCACGTTCCTTACGTCACTGTTGGCCGCATAGCCCAACAGCACCAACTGGATGATGGGCATCAACAGCGTAAAGATCAGCGTGCGCCGGTCACGCAGGATCTGAATGAACTCTTTGCGGATGATCGCAAAAATGCGAGTGATTGCCATAGCGCCTCTACTGAAACCACACGGATTGGTTTTGGCCCTATTCCTCTTTATTTTCCAATGACGCGACCAGCTTGCGCATCAGCACCACCAGCGTCTCGCGCTCTTCCGGCGTGAACCGACGGAGCACCTGCTCGACGCGCTGGCAGATGAGCTTGTTGCCCGCTTTGAGCAAGTCGCGGCCCGACCTGGTCAGCGCCACCCGCACCACGCGGCGATCCTGCGCGTCGGGCGACCTTTCGGCATAGCCGTTCTTGACCCACCCGTCTGCGATGCGGGTCGCCGTGCTGAGGGGCACGTCGAGCGCCTTGCTCAGTTCGCCCATGCTCAACGGCTCTTGCTGGCTCGAAAGCACGACGCCCACCTGAAACAGGGTGTTGTGGTCGCCCGCCGAGTCCAGGGTGTCAAACTGGGCTTTAGCTCGCGCCAGGTCGGGCGGCAGCGCCAGCTTGAGGCGCGGCCTCAAACGCACCAGGTCGCGGACGATTGCGGCGGCCTGGTCTATGTGAGTGGCAAGCGATGGGTCAGCCATTGTTTGTTTCCGTTTCGGAATAGTTCCATTTCGGAAGCATTTTACACCTCACCCACATCGCTGTCAAGCCGCATCGGTTGGGAAGCGGATGGCGACCACAGCCAGATTGGCGGCGAGTTGCTCCAGGTGCGCCCGGTTGGTCTTGACCAGGCCGTGCGATAAGAGCATCAGCCGGATCATGAGCGGATGCCGCATGAGCCGCAGCTCCAAAAAATCCGCAATGCGGATCGGATCGGTGATCGGATCGGCCAGCCCGCGCAACGATTGCCCCTCGAACTGCACCTCGACGTGCGGGTGGGCGACAATGTTGCGAAACCAATCGGCTTGTTGTCCGCGGGCCGAAGCGACATAGATCGCGTCCTCCTCTTTTTCGTACTGGAGCCGTGTCTGGCGCGGCAGCCCGGACTTGCGGCCTGTTGTCGTCAGCAGCAGCACCAGGCCGCTGAGCCTGACCTCCGGGCGCGTCTTGGGCATCAAGCGCCGGTTCAAGAACCGCATCAAACGCCACGGCAAACTGAGAGAACGATGCGTTTGTGTCATTCGATCCTCCAACTGCTGCACTATCGAACCAACGCACTAGCTCGCTAATCCAACCGCTTGCGGAAGCGCGCCGACGCAATTACCATCAGCACCAAGCCCAGGATCACCAGCGCCACGGTCTCTGGGATCAGCAGCTCCAGCCCCACACCTTTGAGCACGATGCCGCGGACGATGATTAGAAAGTAGCGGAGCGGGATCACGGTGCTGATCGCTTGCAAGACCGGCGGCATGGCGGCCAGGGGAAAAAGGAATCCACTCAGATAAACGGTCGGCAAGAGCGTCATAAAGGTTGTGAGCATGGCTTCTTGTTGCGTTCGCGCAACGGTCGAGGCGAACAGGCCGATGCTGAGTGTGGTGATGACAAACAGCGCCGATTGCCCCAACAGCAATCCGATGCTGCCGCGCATGGGAACATGAAACCACAGTATTCCGATCACCAGGATTTCCAGCGCGTCGCCGAACGCGATCACCACATAGGGCGCCAATTTGCCGACGAGCAGTTCCCAGGGTCGGATGGGCGTTACGATCAATTGCTCCATCGTGCCGCGCTCGCGCTCACGCACGATGGTGAGGGCCGTGAGCAGCGATGTCATCATCTGGAGAATCATCCCGATCAGGCCGGGGATCATGGCATACGCGCTGATCATGTCCGGGTTATACCAGACTTGGGTCCGCATCTCGACGGCCGGCGAGAGCGACAGCGGCAGCGACTGACGCGAGAGACGCTGCACCTGCAACCGCGCCGATTGTGTTTGCCCCAACAATGCTGCCGCCGAAAGCGCGCCACCCGCCGCGGCTGGATCGGAGCCGTCAATGATAAATGCCACTGAAACTTTCTGGCCGCGAGTAGTCTTGTCGCCATAGTCGGGCGGAATGACGAGACCCGTTTTGGCCTTGCCGCTATCAATCAACCGGGCAAGTTCCTGTTCGCTGTCCACGTCATAGGCCAGCGTAAAATAATCCGTCGCGCGAAAAGCCTCCACCAGTGCGCGGCTGGCAGGCCCCTTGCTCCGATCGAGCACGGCGAGCGGGATGTTGCGCACGTCAGTTACCGATGCATAGCCCAGCACGAACAGCATCATCACCGGCATGATGAAGGTGATCGCCAGCGTGCGCGGGTCGCGCACAATTTGGATGAACTCTTTGCGCATGATCGAAAAAATCCGGGCCAAAGATGCCATATTGCCTCACTTGTCCGAGGGCAGGATGCCGTGCAGTACTATATCCGTGATGCCGGCCACAAACGTGTCAACAGATAGCTCGCGTCCGCGTTCATCTTGCAAGATGTTTCGGAGCAATAAAAATGCCATGACGCTGCCCATAAATGTGCGAGCGACCATTTCAGTGTCACACGGACGCACGTGCCCCAATTCGATCTGATGCTTGAAATAGCTTTGCACCGTCCCCAACACGCGGCTGACCAGGCCAGATTGCACGCGGCGCACTGCCGCAGGAACCGACGAGGTGTTGGTCAGCGCGATCTTGAACAGCGCCAGGTTCATCGGCTGTTCGAGCATGCCGATATAAAAGCTTGCGAATTGGGACATGAATTCTTCCGGCGGCGCGTCAAACGAAACATTCGCCGGCAATTGGCCGAGACCTGTTTGGATGCGTTCGGTCAATAGGGAAACCAGCACATCGGTCTTGTCTTTGAAATACCAGTAGAGCAGGCCGGGGGAAATCTTGGCGGCCTTGGCCAGGTCTTTGATGCTAGCTCCGTCAAAACCTTTGGACGCAAACACCTGCTGAGCCGCGTCCAAAATCTGCTGCCGTTTATCTTGTTCTTCTGGGGGCACAGTGTCCCTCGCCAAAATCAGATACTATTGATTGAACGTTCAATCAATAGAATACATCCGTTATTGTAGAATGTCAAGCAAAATAAACACTGTTGACGAGATCACCGAGCCGACCGAGGTGCTGCGCAACTTTGGCACGCGCCTGGCGGAGCTGGGCACGTCCGATCCACCCATCGTGGCGATGGTTGTTGCGGAAATGCTCACGCTGGAGCCGGAGCGTCTGGGCCTCGCGATGCGCTACATTCCCGACCCTACGCCACTGATCCGAACGGTGATGACGCTGGCGCGAGCACAGGGCAAGCTGCGCCCCGAAATCAACGTCGAGTACGCTACCGAGTTTTTTCTCAGCAGTGTGTTGAATGGCATCCGCACCTACTTTGCTTCGGGGCATACCGAAAAGGTGCGCCCCATGCTCAATGTCACGCTCGAGATTTTTCTTTACGGCGCTTTTATTCCTCAAAACTGAGTTCGACGCACAACCTATCCACCTGGAAGGAGATGGCTGTGAAAATCTTGTTCGTCTACCCCGAGTTCCCCGATACCTTTTGGAGTTTCAAGCACGCACTCAAGTTCATCCGTAAGCCGGCCTCCTCGCCACCGCTGGGTCTGCTGACCGTCGCTTCGATGCTGCCCACGGGATGGGAAAAGCGGTTGGTAGACTTGAATGCCGAACTGGACAGTCTCTATGCGCTCGGCTGGCGTAAGAACGTGTTTTTTGTGGATGACAATTTCATCGGCAACAAGAAACAGTTGAAGGAAAAAGTGCTCCCGGCACTCATCGGATGGCGCCAGGGCAAGGTTGGGATGCCATTCAGCACCGAGGTATCTATCAACCTGGCCGAATGCAGCAAATTCCAGAACAAGAACCGCGATTTAGTGAACAGCGTCAAGCTCATTCAACACGCGGGCTTGCAAGTGCAAGGGGGATTCATCGTCGGCTTTGACAGCGATACGCCCGCGATCTTTCAACAGCAGATGGATTTCATCCAAAAGAGCGGCATTGTCGCGGCCATGGTGGGATTGCTGCAAGCTCCCTATGGGACGCAACTGTATGAGCGCATGAAGCGCGAGGGACGCTTGACGGACGAAATGTCAGGTGACAACGTAGACGGGAGGACCAACATCATTTGGAGCCGCAGTATGTCCTGGCCTTTTTTCGCTCGGCCTATCAACTGGGCATCAAGGGAGTGGAACGCGCCCAGTACTGGAAGCTGGTGCTCTGGTCGCTGATTCGCAAGCCCAGCCTGTTTCCGCTGGCCATCACTCTGACCATCTATGGCTATCACTTTCGCCAGGTCGTCGAGTTGCACGTCCAGTAAAGTCTGATGTCAAGACTCACGGTGCGAAGAGTACAGCGTATTCCCCCAAGCCGGCAAGCAGCCTAGGCGGTGGCGCTGACGCGCGGATGGGAAATTTCCACTTCGAGGCACAGGCCGCCGCTGGACTGGCTGCGGAGCTGCAGCCGTCCGCCAAGCAGAGCCACGCGCTCACTCACGCCGAGCAGGCCATAGTGTCCTTGCTTGATCAGTGTGGCCAGGTCGAACGATTCGGATATGCCGCGCCCGTTGTCAGAGATGTTGATGCGCAGGCTGCGCGGTGTGGGATGTTCCACGCGCAGCGTCACGGCGCTGGCGTCTGAATGTTTGTGGATGTTCCTCAGTCCTTCTTGCACAATGCGGAACACCGAAAGCTCCGTATCCTCCGGCAAACGGCCCAGGTCGGGAGCGATCTCCAACTCGAGCGCGATGCCGCTTCGCTCCGACCAATCGCGCGCGTACGATTGAATGGCCGCGCCCAGACCCAGGCTATCAATCGTCGGCGGACGCAAGTCACCGCAGATGCGGCGCAGGTTCTCGATCAACTGGCGAATGTTGGAGCGCAGTTCCTGCAACTCGTCATGGAGGGGGCTGGCCGCCTGACTCGCTAATTGACCTGCCATATCCTCCAGGCTGTAGCTCACGCTGAGCAAGTCCTGAATGATATCGTCGTGCAGCTCGCGCGCCAAGAGTTTGCGCTCTTCTTCGCGCTCGGTCATCAGTCGCCGCTGTGCTTCCTGCAAAGCCACGTTGACACTGTCCAGCGCGCTCAATTGCTGCGCCAATTGCTGCAAAAGCTGCTGATTGAGCGTGTCTTGCGCCGCCAGGCTGCTTTCAAGCAGGGTTTGCTGGTGGCGCAGTTGTTCGGTTTGTTCACGCGCGCGATAATAGCTGTCGAGCGCCCAGATGATGGGGGTGACCGGCGTACGCTCCGCGTCAGGCGAGCCGACCACAAGCGCAACAATCTCTTCCTGGCTGGTTTCGTCCGTAATGCGCTCGGCGACCTTTTGACCATCGCGGAAAATCGTCAGACGATCTGTGACGGCGAACAAGTCGTCCAGGCTGCTGCTGGCCATGATGACCGCGTGGCCCTTGCTGCGCCATTCCTGGATCAAGCCGAGCAAGGTCTTGTTGACGGCAAAGCTCAGCGCAACCAGTGGCTCGTCCACGACGATCAAACGCGCTGGGCGAACCATCGCCCGTGCGATGGTGACGATCTGCCGCTGCTCGCCGGAAAGGTTACGGGCTTTTTCGCGCAGCGATTCAAAGCGCACGCCCAGCCGGTCGAGGATGCGGGCGGCCTCGTGTTCCATTTGCTTTTGGTCGGGCCGGCGCAGCCATCCGAGCTGTCTACCGAACGAACGTCCTGGCTCGCTGCCTAAAAAGATGTTGCTAATAATATCCAGGTCATCGGCCAGGTTGGCTTTTTGGAGAATGACCTCAATGCCCAATTCACGCATCACATGAGGGCGAAAGACGTTCACACGCCGTCCGTCGAGATACACGTCGCCGCTATCGGGCGCATACAACCCACCCAGTATGTTGATGAGCACCGACTTGCCCGACCCACTGCGCCCGGCCAGTCCTACGACCTCGCCGGACGACACGTCCAGGCTCACGTGCGAAAGCGCGGGCAGCGTGCCAAAGTTCTTGGATAGATTGATCACTCGCAAGAGCGGTTGCATGGTTTTCGGATGTCCGCAGCAGGAGGTCGGACTCTGACCTCCGACGTCTATCGTCATTTGAACGGATTGGGAACGAACGGGTCAGGCAAAGAACGGCTAAAGTCGTTGTTCTTCCAGTCGTCAAGCATGGCCTGCACATTGCTCGTGGTGACAACGTCCATGCCGGTATCGGTGAATGGCTCAAACGTCTTACCGTAGAGCAAGTGATCGTAAAGCATCTGCACTGCGTCCGCGCCCCATCCCCAGTACTTTTGTCCGATCAAAGCCGAAAGGTAGCCATCCCGCAAAAACTCGAGCTCGACCGGCAGCGTATCGAATGCGACGACTTGCATGCCGCGCTGGCGCGCCGCGCCTTCCCACAATGGCATCGAGCCGCGTTCGGCGAATAATGGCCACATCCCAACAAAAAACCAACCGTCCAGGTCGGGATAGGCCTGCATGGTTTCTTCCACCACTTGCACGCCCAGGTTAATGTCGTCATTGCTCACCGCCGTCGCCACGATGCGCATGTCTGGGAAATGGGCGATGCCAGCCTTGAATCCCCGAATGCGCTCTTCTAGGTTGTAAGCGCCCGGTACGCCGGTCAGCAGAGCGATTTTACCTTTGCCCTTCAAGGCGCGCGAGAGCAAATCGGCGGCAGTGCGGCCGGCCTGGTAGTTGTTGATGCCGAGATAGGTCAGACGGCGACTGTCCGGCGAGTCGGAATCCCAGGTCAACACCGGGATGTGGGCGGCCATCGCTTTGTTGATCGGCTCCACGCAGGCGGTCGGATCGTCGCACGAAATGGCGATCGCGTCCACGCCACGGCGGATGACGTCTTCCACCACACGCACCTGCTCGGCGGCATCTGAGGTGACCGGCCCCACGTACAGCACATTGACCGGTACCGGGCCGCGGGCGGTCAACTCGGCCGCTTTTTGCAATGCGCCCTCTCGCCCCAGCTCAAAAACTGGGTTGTTGAGCGCCTTGGGAATCCAGGCGAGGGTAAGCGCGCGCGGAGGCCGGGTGGGCGTCGAGAAAGGCTGCAAGGCCTGATGATCGGGCGGCTGACAGGCGGCCAACAACGCCGTTGCCAGGACCAGGCAAATGAGTTTGTGTGCGGTCATAGACTTAGAAAAAACCATTTGCGAACGAGACGCCTGGCCGTGATTCGACCGGCGTGGCTCGTCACGTTCCTTCAGCGCGGGGATGGCGGCGGCGATCCAGGATGATGGCGGCCAGAACCAGCGTCCCCATCGCGGCCTGCTGCCAGTACACCGGAAAGTCCAGCAGCACCACGCCGCTGCGCAGCAATTGCATCAGCACCGCGCCCAGCATCACCCCCAGCGCATTGCCCACGCCTCCAAACAGGCTCACGCCGCCAATGATCGCCGACGCAATCACATCCAGCTCATAGCCGGTGGCGGCGGTGGGCGCGGCCACCCCGAGCCGAGCAGTCATCATGATCCCGCCCATGCCGGCTAACAGGCTGGATAGTGTATACACCACTTGTCTGATCTGCTCGACATTCACGCCGGACACCAACAGCGCCGGCTCGCTGCGTCCCAAAGTGTATAAATGGCGACCGAGCACCGTCCAATGCAAGAGTAACGTGACCAACATAGCCAGCCCCAGCATGATGAGCACCGGCACGGGGATGGGCCACTGGCCCAGGCTCAAATCGAGCTGGCCCAATAGCCGGTAGCTCTCCGGCAGATCGCGCAGCGGCCAGCCGCGCGCCAGGCCAAACACAAGCCCGCGTACCACGCTCGTCGTCGCCAGCGTCACGATGAACGGCGGCAGTTTGAGCGCGCTGATGACAGTGCCGTTCACCAGGCCGACCAGAGCTGCCGCGAGCAACCCCGCACCCACCGCGATGACCACATCTGCATCCGATTGAAGCGCCAATGCACTGACCATGCCGGCCAGCGCCATCACCGCGCCCACTGACAGGTCAATGCCCCCGATGATGAGCACCAGCATCTCGCCAAACGCGGCGACGGCGATCCAGGAAAACGCGCGCAGTATATTGAAGAGGTTGACCGGGGTGAAAAACGTGTGGGTGCGCAGACTGAGGATCAGGCTCATCACAAGCACTAGCGCAACCAGGTAGGTCTCTGGACGCCTGACGAGGGCGCTCCAACGCGAGCCTGGTTGCGCCAATCTATGCTCTTTCAACAATTCAATCCAACCAACAAGTGACCGCGATCAGGATGTGACTAGAATCAGGCGATTGGCAACTCGACATTACGGAGAGAGAGGAAGCACGCACACCCGAAAACCGCTGTTGTTGAGCCTGAGATTTGCGGCATCCTTTTGCTTTATCATGTTTAAAAGCCTCCGCGATGATGCTAGTGGAACACGGCGGGCCAGGCCCGCCGTCTCCCCCCACCGATAAGGAAAACCTCGCAAGTTTATGTTATCTTCCTTGCCTACGGGTGGTCACATCAAAGATAACAGCCAGCGCAAGCACCACGCCTCTGACGATGTACTGGAGAGCAATGTCCGTGCCCATGAGGTTCATGCCGCTCGTCAGCGACATGTAAACCAACGCGCCGATGAGCGACCCCATCACCTTGCCGATGCCGCCGGCGGGTGATGCGCCGCCGATAAAAGCCGCCGCGATGCAATCCAATTCAAACAGCGTCCCTGCCTGCGGTGTGGCGGACCGCAAGCGGGAGGTGAACAAGATGCCCGCCAAACCGGACAGCATGCCCATCGAGCCAAAGACGATGTAGGTCAATCTCTTGACATTGATGCCGCTCAACTGGGCTGCCTCGGGATTTCCACCCAGAGCGTAAATGTGTCTGCCCAGCACCGTCTGTGTTGTAATGAATTGGTACAGCGCCACCACGATCAACATGATCACCACGGTCCACGAGAGGCCGTTGTAGCCTGCCAGCACCCAGGTGATCGCGCCGAGCAAAACCGACACAAAGACCAATGTGAGGATGAAGATATTCATCGGCAGCACTTCAAAGTTGTAGGCCAGCTTTTGTCTGCGGCCGTTGATTTGGCCGATGATGAACAGGACGATGACCACCAGTCCCAGAATCAGCGTCAGCTTGTGAATTCCCGGCAAAAACGCAGTGTCAGACGGAAAAATGTCGGGAATAAAGCCGTTGCCGATGGCGTTAAAAACCTTGTTCTCAACAATGATCGTGCCCGTACCCGCCAGTACAAGCAACAAGATTCCCCGGTACCACAACCATCCACCCAGCGTTGCAACAAAGGCTGGGATGCCCAGGTTCGCCACCAGGAAAGCGGTGAGACACCCCCCCAGAACTCCGAGCGCCAGCGCCAGCGGTATGACCACGTAGACCGGCAGGTGCCAGGCCGACAGGGCGATGGCCACAATCGCGCCGATCAAGCCAGAGAGAAAACCGACCGACAGGTCAATGTGCCGGATGACGATGACGAGCGTCATGCCGACGGCCAGGACCGCGATATAGCCCGTCTGATTCAGCAGGTTGCTGATGTTTCTCGGCGAAATAAAGAGGCCCTTCGTTTGCCATGCAAAGAACACGATGATCACGAACAGCGCGATATACATGCCATAGTCACGGATATTCGCCTGCAACACTTTTGCCAAATCCGTGACAAACGACGTCTTGGGCTCCACGCCTTTTACGGGGCTGGCCTGGGCCAGATCAGCTTGTGAATTTTTGATGGATGACATCTTGGGCCTCCTTAATAGTTCGTTGCCAGGCGCATGATCTTTTCCTGGGTCGCTTCCTCGATCGGCAGTTCGCCGCTGATTTTGCCGGCGGAAACAACGTATATTCTATCGCTCATGCCGAGCACCTCGGGCAACTCGGACGATATCATGATGATGCTCATGCCCTGCTGGACGAGCTTGGTCATGATGGTATAGATCTCATATTTGGCGCCCACGTCAATGCCGCGCGTCGGCTCGTCCAGTATGAGCACGTCCGGCTTGACAAACAGCCATTTGGCTACCGAGACCTTTTGCTGGTTGCCGCCGCTTAGATTTGAAACCTTCTGCTCAATGCTCGGCGTTTTGATATTGAGAGAACCCCTGTATTCTTCGGCAATCTTGATCTCTGCGTTGTTGTTGACGACGCCTCGATCGGCTATTTCCCGCAAATTGGCGAGGGTAATATTTTGCTTCACATCCTGTATCAGAATCAGGCCGGCCGCTTTTCGGTCCTCGCTGGCATAAGCCATGCCGGCTTGGATCGCCTTACTGGGATGCGTCAAGTGTGCCTTCTTACCCTGGACCAGCATTTCGCCGCTGGTTCGATAGCCTTTCGGATTTCCGAACAGGCTCAGGGCCAGCTCCGTGCGCCCGGATCCCATCAAGCCTGCAAAGCCGACGATTTCGCCCTTCTTGACGTTGAAATTAATATCCTTGAGGATCGTTCTGCCGAGGGTCGGGTCGTAAGCATTCCAGTTTTTTACCTCCAGCACGACTTCTCCACCGCCTTGCGGGCAGATGATTAGAACTTTGATGCCCCTGGTCAGCAGTGATTCGACGTTCGCTTTCTCCTTGGCGGGATTACCCTGACTGAAGAGAATTTCAGCTTTGTAGCCAGCAGCTGTGAGCGCAGCCTGGAAACGAGTCTGATCCTGGATCCAGCGCGGTTCATCCTTGGTTGGGAGAACGATTCCGATTTCTAAACTGGCTGAGGACGCAGGCGTATTTGAGGCGGCGGTCAAGTCACCTGCCTTGTAATAGCCAGAGTCGATCAAAGCGGCTTTGACATTCGCCTTGTCGACTGAGACAACCGGAGACTGGAGCGCCGGGACATCCATCGTACCGTTATTGTAAGTACCGTTGACTGCGGGAGCCCGGCCCTTGAGCAGGGCTACCGAGGCGTCGATTGCGGTCTGTACCAGGGTGCGGACATTCTTGAAGACGGTCATCGACTGCTTGCCATCAATGATGTACTGGGCGGAAGCTTCCTCGGCGTCCATGCCGGTAATGATGCAGCTCTTGACATCTTTGTCAGCAACGAAAGCATCGGCAATCGCGCGAGCGGTGCTATCATTGGGGGCGAGGATAAAGACATTACCCTTGTCCGCCGTGGTTGCGGCGGCCAAATTGAATTGCGCCAGGTTCTTGGCGGTGTAGGGTTCCCAGTTGGTAGTGATCTGGCGAAAGATCGCGCTTTCCTGGTCACGCGTCAGGGTGGCATTCGCCTGAAGACTAACGGCCTGGCTTGAATTCTTGATGACGAAAGTGCCATCGGCGATCTTTCGCTGCAAAACACCCCAGGCGCCCTGGAAGAAAATGAAGGCGTTGTTGTCAGTTACAGCGCCGGCATACAGATACAGCGGGTTGCCTTTGCCCGTGGCATGGTCAACCAGGTATTGCGCCTGCTGTGCGCCGACGCCGATGCTATCAAAGGTCACGTAATAATCCACGGCTTTGGTGTTGGTGATCAGCCGGTCGTACGAAATGATCTTTACGCCAGCCGCTTTAGCTTTTTCTACGGCGGCAGCCGCCGCTTTGAATGGCTGGCGTTGTCTTGTCGGATAGATATTGTCGATTTCACGCCCGACCATGTGCTTGATCAGCACGTTTTCAGACACCTGGCCTTTGTGGGCATCCAGGGTGCAGATGGTCTGGCCGTCCCGCAAAACTGTGACCGTATCGGCAATCGCGATGACTTCTTTCAGCTTGTGTGAAATCATTACACAAGTGACGCCGTGCTCTCTAAGACCGCTTATCAGGTTCAATAGATTGGCACTGTCATCCTCGTTCAAGGCCGCGGTCGGCTCATCCAAGATGAGGAGTTTGACGTCCTTGCTCAACGCTTTGGCAATTTCGACCAATTGCTGCTTGCCCACGCCCAAATTCTTGACTTGGATGGCGGGGTTTACGTCGAGCCTGACTTTCTTAAGTGCTTCGGTCGCACTTTTGATGGTTTCGTTCCAGTCAACGGTAGGGCCTTTTCTGATCTCATTGCCGAGGAAGATGTTTTCATAGACGGTCATTTCGGGGACAAGCGCCAGCTCCTGGTAGATAATGGCAATGCCGGCCTTTTCGCTGTCGTGAATGCCGCTGAATTTCTGCACCTGTCCGCCGAAAACGATGTCGCCGGTGTATTCCCCGTGTGGATAGACTCCACTCAATACCTTCATGAGAGTGGACTTGCCCGCGCCGTTTTCGCCGACCAGGCAATGAACCTCACCCTGGGCGACTCGAAAGCTGACGTTGCTCAAAGCTTTCACGCCAGGGAATGTCTTGGTAATGTTTTTCATCTCTAAGATGGGAGTACTCATCGCCCTCTGCCTCCAACCCCCCACCCCCCGACCCCCTCCCCCGTCTGACGACAGGAGAGGGGGGGGTGATGGCGGAAAAGGAAATTCCTAACGGACTAACTACGAGCTCTTACTTCAAGCCGGTAAAGTCGCTGGCCGGATGGTAGCCCGAGTCCACGATGGCGGCCTTGACGTTGTCTTTGGTGACGGTGACGATGGCCGACGGCTTGGCCGGGACATCAATCTTGCCGTTGTTGTAGGTGTTGGTTTTCTCAGGGGTGCCACCCTTGAGGTAAGCCACCGCCGCCGTGATGGCGTCCTTGACCAGCGTGCGGACGTCCTTGAGGACGGTCATGGACTGCTTGCCGTCAATGATGTACTGGATGGAAGCCTTCTCGGCGTCCTGGCCGCTGATATAGTACGTCTTGACATCCTTATCGGCCGCAAAGGCGTCGGCA
>CAYGWJ010000206.1:0-5663 GCA_964353405.1 uncultured Anaerolineae bacterium | reverse complement strand
GATACGCCCCTGACGCAGCCATCTAGCAGCCTGTCGGAGAGGCGTTTCGGAGTCTAGGCTTTAGCCGGTTTTGGCCGAAAATCGCCGCGTGCTCACCGGCTGAAGCCTCGATTCCGGCCCGTCAGGGTTCTCTCCGACAAGCTCCTAGCAGCCTGTCGGAGAGGCAACTTTGTAGGGCGGCTTTCCATAGCCGCCGCGCTGGGGGCAGGTATGGACGCGAAGCGTGCCCTACAAGGGGCTCTCCGACAGACTGCTAGGACCCGTCGTGCACTGGGAGGCAAAATGGACAAGAACATTATCCTGGACAATCGTATCCTGTTGGCTTCGAGCGGACTCTTGCACCCCTCGTGGCTGGCACGGCGGCGGCTCAAGCGCAGCTTGCAGATGATGCCCGGCTATGTCTTTCAGCAGGTTGCCTCGCTGCAGGTTTTGCCCCAACTTGATATGTTCTCCTTCCGGGCGATCGTGCTGTATTTTCACCACCAAGCCATCTCGTCCTCTGCTCTTGTCTGCCTGGACGAATTTGTCCGGCGCGGCGGCGGCGTGCTGGCCATTCACTCGGCGACGGCGTCGTTCAAGCAAGAGCCGCGCTATTTTGAAATCCTCGGCGGACGTTTTCAAACGCATGGCCCGATTGGGACCTTTACGGTGCATCAGACTAAAAGCCCTGATGATGTGTTTGGCCACGTCGGCTCTTTTCAAATCAAGGACGAGTTGTACATCCACGAGCTGGCACCAGACCTGACGGTTCATTTTGAAGCGATGCACGCTGGCAAACCTGTGCCGGTCGTATGGACACGCCGTTACGGCGCGGGCCGGGTTTGCTACGCGATGCCGGGACACACTGCCGAGACGATGCAGCATCGCATGGTGCAGCATATCTTGAAACGAGGCCTGGCGTGGGTATGTCTAGGTTGAGACTGGGTATCGTCGGCTGCGGCGACATTGCCGGGTTCACCGCGTGGGTCAGCCGACTGGTTCCCCAGGTGCGACTGGCCGCCTGCTGCGACCTGAACGCTGAGCGAGCGCAGGCTTTTGCTAAACGTCATGGCATTCGACAGGTTTTTACTGACTATGCTCACTTGCTGGCGAGTGCGCCACTCGACGCCGTGTACCTCGCCGTGCCACATCACCTGCATTACGCGATGATTCTCGCCGCTGTGCAAGCGGGCAAGCCTGTTCTGGTGGAAAAGCCCCTCACACGGACGCTGGCCGAGGGGATACAACTCGTCGAAACGCTCGAGCAGCGCGGCGTCAAGGTCGGCGTGAACTATCAGTATCGTTACGACAGCGCCTGTTACGCGCTGGCGCGCGCCGTCCAGCAAGAGGCGCTTGGAAAGGTCCTGTCTGTCCGCATCAATGTGCCGTGGCACCGGGAGCCAGCCTACTTCCGCAACGCAGCGTGGCACAAGACGATTGCCCAGGCCGGCGGTGGGACGCTCATCACGCAGGGCAGCCATTTTCTGGATGTGGCGCTGTGGGCACTGAACGAAAAGCCAACCTCGGCGATGGGCTACACGGCAACGCCCGGCTTTGATGTAGAAGTAGAAACGCTTGCGCATGGCATCGTCGAGACGAGCGGCGGCACGCTGATCAGCATCACGTCTACGCTGGCGGCAGCGCTTGAGGGGACGGTGACCATCGAGATGTACGGCGAGCGGGGCACAGCCGTGTATAGTGACCGACCGATACCGCAGGTCAAGTTTATAGGCGTGAAAATTCATCAGGAGCGCCCGCCCGAGTGGGGCGTGCATGCTTTGCAGAGGAGCCTGGCAGGGTTTGCCAGGTGGGCGCTGAACGACAAACCCTTCCTGACCCCGGCAGCAAGCACACTGCCCGTGCTGGCAGCGGTGGATGCGATCTACCGCTCGGCGCAGTCGGGCCAGCGCGAGGCTGTGGAAATATGACAGGCTATCGAGGAGACAACATGGAACAAAAATCCGAACAGCTCTCGTTCTGGCGAAAACTCGGCTACGGGCTGGGCGACATTTATGGCGGAGGGTCGGGGACGCTCATCAGCTTCTTTTACCTTGTCTTTCTCACCGACGTGGTGCAGCTCAATCCTGGGCTGGCGGGCGTCGTGATTCTCGTCAGCAAGCTTTATGACGCCATCACCGATCCCTTTGAGGGTGTCATCTCTGACCGCACCCGCACCCGCCTGGGACGCCGCCGCCCGTATCTGCTGGCAGGAATTATTCTGGTCTTCTTCTCTTTCTTTGCCCTGTTTTACCCGGTTGCCTATGAGAGCCAGACCGCGCGTTTTGTCTTTGTGGTGCTGACCTACCTGTTCTTTTCCACCGTCGTCAGCATCGTCATGCTGAACTATAACGCTTTGCAGGCCGAGCTTTCGCTGGACTATGACGAGCGCACCTCGCTGAGTTCATTTCGCATCTTTTTCTCCACGGTTTCGTCCATCCTGTGCGCCGTGCTGCCATTGGAAATCGTCAAGCTGTTCCCGGATGTGCGCACCGGCTGGATGGTAATGGCAGCCTCGTTCGGCATCTTGTTTGCCGTCCCGCTCATCGCCACCTTCCTGGCCGCGCGTGAGCGCCCGGAATTCCAGAAACCGCTCGAACCCTTTGACTGGAAAACGGCCTTTGTCACACCCTTCACCGTCAAAACATTCGTCTACGTGGTCATCATGTACCTGTTTGCCTTTGTCGCTTTCGACGCCGTGAGCAGCATCGTCGTCTACTTTATCAAGACCTACCTTGGGCGCGGCAGCGAAACCAGTTTCGTGATCGGCGCGCTGACCATCGCCCAAGTGGTGAGCCTGCCGTTCTTTGCGTGGCTCAGCCGCCGCACCTCCAAGCCAAAGAGTTACATCGCCGCCGCCGGGTTATTCATCGTCACCATGGCGACCTCGCTCGCCATCGCGCCCGGCCAGCCAGGTTTCGTCGTCTACGCCTTTGCCGCCGTCGCCGGGCTCGGCTCGGGCGGCGTCGTCATCATGATTTACGCCATGTTCCCCGACATTCCCGATGTGGACGAGCTGATGAGCGGCGAGCGGCGCGAGGGCATCTATTCCGCCCTGACGACATTTTCGCGCAAGCTCTCCTCTGCCTTTGCAGTGTTCGTCGTGTCCCAACTGCTCAACGTGGCCGGCTACCTCCCGCCCGCCATGCAGACCGTGGACGGTGTTACGAAACTCTTCGAACAACCGCAGACCGGCTCGTTCATCCTGGCTTTGCGGTTGATTTTCTTTTTCGTCCCGGTACTGTTCCTGGCCATTGGCATCCTGTTTGCCGTCCGCTATCCCCTCGTCCATTCAGTTCACAGCCGACTGAACGCCCTGCTCAGCCAACAACGCTCCGGGCAACCGGTAGACGAGGCCGAGAAGCGCGCGCTGACCAGGCTTTTGATTGGATAATCAGATGACCGTCCACGCCGCTCCCGATTACGCCATCCGCCCGCACGGGGCTGCGCCGCCGGGCTATCCCGACACGCGCCGCCCTGACACATATCTGGCCGTACCAGATTCGTCCACCTACGCTGAAAGACGTCAGGCGTACATCCAGCACTGCCTGAACAACCCCGCGCCGCAGAATACCAAACCCGTCTGGCATGAACTCGTCCGCATGGCCGGCGGAGCGAGTCCGCACGCCGGCATCCTCTCTTCTGCGCTGGATTTCATTGATGCCCGCAAAGATTGCTCCGATTTCGTCCTGCACGGCATTCTCAGACTGCTCTATCAATTCAAAGAGGCCAGCCTCTCACCTGAACTCTTGGCCCGCGCCAGACAAACCACGCTCAATTTCAAATACTTTCCCAATGAACCCGGCGTGGATTCCCTTTGTACGTGGACGGAGAACCACTATATTCTCTATACCTCCGCCGCTTATCTTGCCGGTCAACTTTTCCCCGGCGAAACCTTTTCCAACTCGGGCGAGACCGGTCGGCAAAAGATGGAAAGCAATCGCCCGCGCATGTTGCGTTGGCTCGATCTGCGCTTCCGCACCGGCTTTAGCGAATGGCTCTCGCACGTCTACTATGACGAAGACCTGACCGCCCTGCTCTCGCTCCTGGATTTTTGCCAGGACGAAGAAATCGTGCGCAAGGCCGAAATGGTCATTGACCTGCTCTTGCTCGACATGGCGCTCAATTCATTCAGGGGCGTGTTCGGGAGCACGCATGGACGCAGTTACGAGAACACGAAAAAATGGGCCGACAACGAAGGAACGACGGATACCTGCAAACTGCTGTTTGGCCTGGGCGTCTACTCGCAGTTTGACAACATGTCCGCTGCCGCCTTTGCCCTCAGTCGCTATCAGATGCCGCCCGTCATTGAAGCGATTGCCCGCGACACGACCACACCCTTCGTCAACCGGCAACGCATGGGCATCCAACTGGACGAGATGGAACGCTGGGGTATCCACCCGGACAATTTTGAGGACGGGATGCTCTATCTCACGCTCGAAGCCTATCTTCACCCGCGCACCATCGGCAACACGCTGCGCATGTTCGACACCTGCAACTGGTGGGAGAACTCGTTTCTCGATGCTTTCAAGCCTTTTCGAGCATTGCTGCGCTTTCTCAGCGCACTCGGCGCTTTGCCGACGCTGGCCGGGTACCTGGAGCGCGACATTTGCCGCAACACGCGCGAGCAAGTTGACCTCTACACTTACCGCACGCCCGATTACATGCTCTCAACGGCACAGGACTATCGCCAGGGTTACGGCGGCGACCAGCAGCACATCTGGCAAGCCACGCTGGGAGTGGACGCCGTGTGTTTTACAACCCACCCCGCCAAGATGAAAGGCGTGACGCCGAACTACTGGGCCGGCTCGGGTCTGCTGCCGCGCGCCGCGCAGGTCAAGAACGTGGCCATCGTCGTCTACAAGATCGAAAAAATCCCGGCGCTGTATGTGCCCATCCGTCTCTTTTTCACCCATGCCTGGCTGCCCAGGGACAAGTTCGATGAGGTGATTGAGCGTGGCGGCTGGGTTTTCGCCCGCAAGGGCGCCGGGTATCTCGCCTTGCGCTCGCAGCGACCCTATCGCTGGCAGACGGGCGAGGGTGAGGACCAGGGGCGGGAGATAATCGCCGAGGGCAGGACCAATATCTGGATTTGCGAGCTAGGCTCTGCTTCCGAGCACGGCTCGTTCGCAGCCTTTGTCGAGAAAATCCTGGCGGCCGCGCTGACCTTTTGCCGCCTCACCGTCACGTATCATTCGCCATCGCAGGGACAGTTGCGCTTTGGCTGGACAGGTGAGCTGACCCAGAACGATCAACCCATTGCCTTGCATCACAACGCGCGCTACGACAATCCCTACGTCCAGGCCGATTTCCCGTCGGAGGCTGTGCACATCCAATGCGGTGAGCACTCGCTGTCGCTTGATTGGAACACGACAACCGAAACATTCTGAGCAGTAACTCGGGGTCTGCATCGCGCCAGGCATAGAAGGCCTGGGCAGGACTGCCCACACAGGTGATGTTGCGCTCGGGTCCGGTGAAGGCTTTGATCAGAGTATATTGACTCTGGCTCGTGTCTCGATACTCGTCTACGAGCAATACTGTTTAGTTAGTTTCTGTTGGGAAACCCTATTCACGTGTTCGCCGTCCTTGAGCGATGCCGACGTGCCAGCTTTTGTGCAATGACGGCAAGATTGTTGGCGATGACGCCCCAGCCCAGCCAGCGTTCCATGCCCGGCTCGCCTTTGTTG
>CAYGWJ010000205.1:0-8235 GCA_964353405.1 uncultured Anaerolineae bacterium | reverse complement strand
CGCCGCCGCCATCGGCTCTTCGATCAGGTACGCTTCACGCGCTCCGGCGCTGATGGCGGCGTCATACACCGCGCGTTTTTCCACCTCCGTGACGCCGCTGGGGATGCCAATCACCACACGCGGGCGCGGGATGGGCAGGAGCATCTGGTTGTGCGCCTTTTTGATGAAATAGTCTAACATCGCCTCCGTTACTTCGAACTCGGAGATGACGCCGTCTCGCAGAGGCCGTATGGCGACGATGTTGGCCGGGGTACGGCCCACCATCTCTTTGGCCTCGCTGCCAATCGCCAGCACTCGCTTGCTTCGCTTTTCAATCGCTACCCAGGATGGCTCGTTGATGACAATGCCCTTGCCTCGGACGCTGACCAGTGTGTTCGCCGTTCCGAGGTCAATGCCGATGTCAAGCGAAAAGAGGCCCAGGATGGCGTTGATGGGATTCCACAACTTGGCTCTCCTCGAAACCCTTTCAATTGCTTGCCGAGCGGCGATTATACCACACCACCAAAACGAAGCAAACTCGCTTTTTGGGCCGCTGCTGTTATAATCTGTCATGTGTTGCGTGCACTATTCTCTCCTCTGTCGGTGAGCTGGCGCAGGGCGACGGGGGAGGGTTAGGGCGGGGGCTTGTGGAAGCATTTGTTAATGACATTCGGCTTCATTATGTCCAGGCAGGGCAGGGGATTCCACTGCTAATGGTGCATGGCTACCCGCTCGATCACACGCTCTGGCAGCCGCAGATGGGTGTGTTGTCCGACATCGCCCGGGTCATCACGCCTGACTTGCGCGGATTTGGGCAGAGCGATGCACCCGAAGGCATCTACACGATGGAGGCATACGCGGATGACCTGGCAGCACTGCTCGACACATTAAAGATTGATCGGGCTGTGGTGTGTGGCCTTTCGATGGGCGGATACATTGCCCTGGCGGTCTGGAAAAAGTATGCCGCGCGCGTCCGTGGGTTGATCCTGGTAGACACGCGCGCCGGAGCCGATGCGCCCGCTGCTCGACAAGGTCGGTTGGACATGGTCGAGCAGGTGAAGCAACACGGTTCCAAGCCGGCCGCCGATGCGATGCTGCCGCGTTTGCTGACTGAGGCCACGCGCCAGTCGCGGCCTGACCTGGTCGAGTTCGCGCACGCGATGATGCTGCGCCAGTCGCCGGCGGGCGTCATCGGCGCGCAACTGGGTATGGCCGAGCGACCCGACTCGACGCCGATCCTGCCCACGATCAACGTGCCCACACTCGCCATTTTTGGCGATCAAGACGTCATCACGCCCGCCGAGACCGAGGGGCGCTATCTCGCGGCGGCCGTCCCCGGCGCACAGCTCGTCGTCATCCCGAACGCGGGGCATCTTGCCAATTGGGAGCAGCCTGAAGCGTTCAATGTAGCCGTCCGCGAGTTTTTGGCCCGTGTTGCCTGAGGCACAAGTTCACCTGGTTCAGTGTTTCTGGCCGGAAAAGTGATGAGCGATTTGCTCAAGACCATCCGCAGCACGATTGACCGTCACGTCCTTTTGCCGCGCGGCGGAAGGGTTATCGTCGGCGTATCCGGCGGGCCGGACTCGCTGTGCCTGCTGCACGTCTTGCGCGTGCTCGCGCCGGAATATGGCATGTCGTTGCACGTGGCGCATCTCAACCATCAACTGCGCGCCGTGGACTCGGATGACGATGCGGCGTTCGTCGCTCAATTGGCCGCCGAGTGGGGCTTGCCCTGCACGGTCGAGGCGTGTGATGTGTCCGCCTATGCCGAGCGCGAAAAGCTCGCCATGGAAGAGGCCGCGCGCCAGATGCGCTATGGTTTTTTGGCCGAGGTCGCGCAGCGGGTTGGTAGTGACACCATCGCCGTTGCGCATCACGCCGACGATCAAGCCGAAAGTGTGTTGATGCATGTCATTCGCGGGTCGGGCATGGCAGGCCTGCGCGGGATGCGGCCGAGATCAGAGATTGGAGATTTGAGATTAGGTATTGCCAATATCCAATACCCAATACCTGGCGTATGGCTTATCCGGCCATTGCTTTACGTTTCTCGCGCGGATATTGCGGCCTATTGCGTGGCGCACGAATTGCAACCGCGCTTTGACGTATCCAATCTCGACCAAACCTATTTCCGCAACTGGTTGCGGCATACGGTCTTGCCGCTGCTGTCTGAACACAACCCCGGCGTGCGTGACGTGTTGTGCCGCACGGCTCAAGTCGCCGCCGCCGATTATGACCTTTTGCACGCAGAGATGGAGCGTGTATGGTCGCAAGTGGCGCGCGTCTCGACCTCGGCGATTGTCTTTGACCGGGCCGCGTGGCAGGCGTTGCCGCTTTCGCTCAAGCGCGCCACGATCCGCGAGGCCATCCACCGGCTCAGGCAGCATCTGCGCAACATCAACTTTGTCCACGTCGAGCGCGCAGTGGAGGCGGCCGAGCATGGCGAGGTAGGCGACCGTGCGACACTGGCGGAAGGTCTCCTACTTACGCTAACGTATGAATCGTTTACCATCGCCGATGAAGAGTATCAAGCGCGTCTGCCCAACTGGCCGCTGCTCGAACCCGGAACGCGCGTTGCTGTCCATGCGCCGGGCCTTTCACATTTGCCCGGAACCGACTGGGCACTTTTCGCAGAACTCTTGATGGCCAAGTCAGATTATCAGGATAACCCTGATCCGTGGACGGCCTACCTCGACGCAGAAGCTTGCACCGGCCCGCTCGTGCTCCGCACGCGGCTGCCTGGCGACCGCATCGCGCCTCAAGGGATGGGCGGTCACACGACCAAGCTCAACGAGTTGATGATCAACTTAAAAGTCCCGCGCGCTGCCCGCGACCGGGCGCCGCTGCTTGTCTCAGGCGAGCGCATCTTGTGGGCGTGCGGTTTGCGGGTTGACGAACGCGCTTGCATCACATCCGCCACACGCCGTGTTGTGCGTTTACGCTTCATTCGAGCGACGACAAGAGTCTTGCCTTGAAAGTGGATAGGACTATTCCTGCAACGTCCAGGGTCACCCAAGGATATCTGATCGCTCTGGCGGCAACTACCTTTTGGTCATTCACGGCCATATTCATCCGCTATCTCACAGAGACGTATCGCTTGCCGCCGCTCGTTCTGGCCTTTTGGCGTGACGCGGCTGTCTCTCTTGCGCTCGTGATAGCCTTCGTGATGATAGCTCCCTCGCTCTTGCACGTTGACCGCCGTCATTTGCTGTTCTTGTTCGTTTACGGTTTCGTGCTGTCTGTCTTCAACTCGCTGTGGACCGTGTCCGTCGCGCTCAACGGCGCGGCTGTGGCCACAGTACTGGCATATAGCTCGCCTGCGTATACGGCAGTTCTGGCCTGGTGGTTGTTGCACGAACGGTTCGACCGGATCAAGGCGGTAGCAGTGCTGCTCAGCATCGCCGGGTGCACGTTGATCTCCGGCGCATACAGTCCGGGCGCATGGCAGGTCAATCCTCTGGGCATCGCCACTGGCTTGCTGGCGGGTGTGCTCTTTGCCGGGTACAGTCTGATGGGCAAAGTGTCCTCGCGCCGTGGCATCAACCCGTGGACGGCCACACTCTACACCTTTGCCGGCGCCTCGGCGTTCGTGCTGGCTTACATCGTCGTCCCCGGCGCCTTGCCCGGCGCTCCGCATCCGCCCAGCCTGATGTGGCTCGGTTCGTCGCTGGTGGGGTGGGGCGCGCTGATCGTGTTGGCGGTCGGCCCGACCCTCGGCGGCTTTGGGTTGTACACGGTCAGCCTGACGTATCTGCCTGCCAGCGTGGCGAATCTCATCTGCACGCTCGAGCCGGCGATGACGGCTGTGCTGGCGTACCTGTTCTTGAGCGAACGGCTGACCACGCCGCAGTGGATGGGCAGTGCGTTGATCGTTGCCTGCGTGGTCATTCTGCGCATTGGCGAAGGCCGCGCGCCTGTGCCAAGCGCGCTGGCTTCCGCTTGACCGGATGCGCCGGTCACATTACAATCGCATCACGACTCTCGGCGGAGGTGATTCTATGCAGCCTAAATCGAATCTCTGGGTTGAAAAAGACGGCCAGGTGGTGCTGAGCAAGTGGCGCGTGAATCTCTTGCGCGCGATTGACCAGGCCGGCTCCATCAGCGCCGCTGCCGAGGTCATGAAGGTCTCGTATCACCGCGCGTGGGAAAAGCTCCACGAGATGGAAACGCGCCTGGGTGTGGAGCTGGTGGAAACGCAGACCGGCGGCGCGCACGGCGGAGGTGCGCGCCTCACCGCTGCTGCACGCGATTACGTGGCCCGCTTTGAAAAGTTCAGCCAGGGCATTGACGACGTCGTCGCCCGGCGCTTTGCCGAATCCTTCGGCCCGGCCGAATCCTTCGGCCCGTAATAGCCCTCAATCACAAACTTGCTGCCAGGACGCAAGGGACAGGTTTTCCTGTTGCACAGTGACCGCGAGTTCGTGGTGTAAAGAGACTGGCCTGGCCTGCCTGGCGTCTTGGTTCAATTGAAGAAAGGAAGCCATGCGACCCAAACTGGAATTGCTCACTCAAGAAACCATCGAGTCCGTGTTGTCCGAAGCGTTCGAGCTGATGCGTGAACCGGGCATCAAGGTTCAGTCTGCACAAGCGCGCGCCCTGATGTCCGACCATGGCGCCGCCGTCGAGGGCGACATTGTCCGCATCCCCGAGACGCTGGCGATTCAGTGCCTGGCCAGCGTTCCGCGCGAGTTTGATGTGTACGGACGCGACGGCTCGTCCAGCGTTCACTATGGCGGCGATGCTGTCACGTTTGACCCCGGCTCGTCCGGCGTGCATATCCTCGACCCGGACACGCTGGAGCACAAGAGCTCGATGGCGGCCGATCTGGCCCGCATCGTCATGGTGACAGAGATGCTGCCCGAGCTGGCTGCCCAAAGCACGGCGGTCGTCTGCAACGATGTGGCCAAGGACGTGGGCGACCTGTATCGTTTGTTTATCGTGTTGCTGTATTCCGACAAGCCCATCATCACCGGCGCGTTTTCCACCAAGACGACCCAGGTCATGATTGACATGCTGGCAGCGATTTCCGGCGGGCGCGACAAACTGGCGAAACAGCCTCGCGCTGTGTTTGATGTGTGCCCCTCGCCGCCGCTCATCTGGAGCGAGTTCGGCTCGCAGAGCTTGATGGACCTGGCGCGTGCCCGCGTGCCGGCTCAGACCATCTCGATGCCTCTGGCGGGAGCGACCGCGCCTGTCACGCTGCTCGGCTCGATTGTCCAGCACGCGGCGGAATCTACCAGCGGTGTGGTGATTCACCAGCTTGCCAATCCCGGCGCGCCCGTCGTCTGGGGCGGCGCTCCGGCGATCTTTGATATGCGCCAGGGCACAACGCCGATGGGCGCGGTCGAGACGGCCATGATTGATGTGGCTTACGCACAGGTCGGCAAGTCACTCGGTCTGCCGACTCACTGTTACCTCGGCGCGAGCGACGCCAAGCTGGTAGACGCGCAGGCCGGGCTTGAATCGGGCGTGACGGCAGTGCTGGGCGCGCTGGGTGGCGTCAACATGATCAGCGGCGCGGGCATGCTCGACTTTCTGGCTTGCTTCAGCGTGGAAAAGCTCGTCGTGGATGCCGAAGCGATTGGGATGGCACTGCGACTCTTGGACGGCATCGAACAGCGCACTCGGACGCTTGCGACAGAGATGTTTGTAGGAATGAACTTCAAGGGTGACTTTATGAAGCAAAAGGTCACGCGACAACTGTTCAGCAAGGAACAGCATTTGCCATCGCCTGTGATTGACCGCGGCTCGATTCGCGCGTGGCAGCAGGGCGGGGGGCTGGATACCTTTGCGCGCGCCAGGTTGCGCGTAAAGGAACTGCTGTCCCGTTACCGGCGGCCTGCGCTTCCGCCCGATGCCGGGCGCGAGCTGCGCGGCATCGTCGAGCGTGAAGCAAAGCAAGCCGGGATGGACAAACTGCCCGGGCTGCCTTCCGCATGAACCGAAGAGTGACCCATCTTCAGGCGCGCGGTTGTGACATTTCACGCGCCACGTTCGAGAACCGCTTTACCACGCGCGTCAACCGGCGGCCCAACGTGCCGCCCGATTGGACATTGGCCGTTATCATGGCATTACGCGCCAATTCCTGCGGCATCCAAAGGAACCTGTACAACCGGTACCGGCGACACGTGAAAGGCGATAAGCAAAATGCCAGAACGTGACAGTCAGCTCTTTTCTCGCATCTATCAAGTCGTGAGAAAAGTTCCGCGCGGCAAGGTCGCCAGCTATGGACAGATCGCCCTGATCGTCGGCGTGGGCTGCGATGCGCGCATGGTCGGGTACGCAATGGCCGGCACGCCCGAAGGCAGCGATGTGCCCTGGCAGCGCATCGTCAATCGTGAAGGCAAGATCAGCTTGCCGGGCAAAGGCGGCGAAATCCAGCGAATGCGATTGGAAGCCGAGGGCATTACGTTCGACGCGCGGGGTCGCATTGATATGAAACGCTTCGGCTGGCAAGGCCCAGGCCAAACAGACGAAAAGCAGACGCAAGTTGAACAGCCATCTCTGTTCTGAAACGTGAAACGTAAAACGTGAAACGTAATACGTAATACGTAATACGTAATACGTAAAACGTGTCTCGGTTGGGTCGGCGACGCAAGGCCCTCTAGTTTGTGAGGTAGAACGATGATCGAGCTTGTCGGCAACCTGCACATGCACACGGTCTACTCGGACGGCACGGCGACGCATCTCCAGATTGCCGGGGCCGCCGCGCGCGCCGGGCTGGACTGGGTCATCGTCACCGATCACAACATCTGGGTCAAAGGTGTGGCTGGCTATTACGACAACCTGTTGCTGCTCGTCGGCGAAGAAATCCATGATTGCCGTCGCGTGCCGCAGGCCAATCACCTGCTTGTCTTTGGTGCAGACTGCGAGCTTGCGCCGCTCGCGCCCAATCCGCAAGTCGTGATTGACGCGGCCAGCGACCGTGGCGCGTTGACCTTTCTCGCGCACCCGGTCGAATATGCCAGCCGCCTCGGACGCGAAGAAGCGTTGGGTTGGGCGGACTGGCAAGTGACCGGCTACACGGGCATCGAAATCTGGAATTACATGTCCGAGTTCAAGACGCGCATCCCGACGGTGTTGCACGCTCTTTTGTATGCCTATGCTCCAACCGCCGGAATTCGCGGGCCTTTCCCAGCCGCGCTGGAACTGTGGGATCAGCTATCGGCCGGTGGTCAGCTTGTGGTGGGCATTGGCGGGGCGGATGCACATGGCAACGTCTATACGCTGGGGCCGTTGCGCCGCACGATCTTTCCCTACGAGTATCTCTTTAGCGCTGTCAACACACACATCTTGGTCGAGGATCCCCTGGCAGGCGACGTGGCGGCCGATCAAGCAGTAATTCTTGACGCTCTGCGGTATGGTCGCGCCTGGGTGGGCTGCGATGTGCTCGGCAGCACGCGTGGTTTTTGGTTCCAGGCGCGGTCGGGCCTGGAGGTGGCGACGCTGGGTGGCGAGGTCAGCCGCGCGGGTGCGGTGACGCTGGAAGCCGCCACGCCGCTGCCGGGCAGCATTCAAATCGTCTGCAACGGGCGTGTCATTGCGCACACTTTCGGCCAGGCGTGCAAGCATCTGGTCATAGAGGCGGGCGCGTATCGCGTGCAGGTGTATCGAGGCGGCAAGGGCTGGATTTTCAGCAACCCGATTTTTGTGCGCTGAACGAAGGCTTTAGTCTAACCACTGTCAACTCGGCCCGCATTCACTGTTATACATTTGTTATACCGCGATACGTTCTGTAATGCCCTCGTTACACGCTTCCCTTAGACTTTTTTCTGATCGAGTCCGGCGTGGCACTCGATAGAGGGCCGCAGGTGTGTGACCGGGACTTGCTTCAGTTTTTGGGGCCGCCGGTATCGGCGCAGTGCTCTGACGATCCTGGACACCGAATTTGCGTTGTGTGCGTCTAACGGACAAGTCACCCAATAATTGAAACGCACCCGACGAGCCGTTGCGTTTTGCGGCTTGGCAATTGGGGAGTAAAATAGGAGCATCGGTATTATCCCCCCGTGCAACACGAGGTCAAAGCTTTTGTGGGAGCCAAGGTGGCGGGGTCGGCTAATGAGCTTGTAACCTTGGGCAACCTATCAGATTTACTGCGACAATTCCTGCTTGAAGTATGATCAGAGTCCAAGCAAAAGCGACATCCGGACCGCAGGTGTGACAAAATCTCGGCCGGCACAAGGCAAAAACACCCTGCAAACCGACTATTTTGCCGGAGATTTTGTCACTGGCGACGCTCCAATGTCAACTTTGCCGGTA
>CAYGWJ010000204.1:0-49483 GCA_964353405.1 uncultured Anaerolineae bacterium | reverse complement strand
GATACGCCCCTGACGCAGCCATCTAGCAGCCTGTCGGAGAGGCGTTTCGGAGTCTAGGCTTTAGCCGGTTTTGGCCGAAAATCGCCGCGTGCTCACCGGCTGAAGCCTCGATTCCGGCCCGTCAGGGTTCTCTCCGACAAGTTCCTAGGGCACAGGTCAGGCTTTCGATAACGGCCCTCTGCAAAGCAAAACAAGCAAACCGTTGAGGCAGACTGGCAGCAGGACCGTCAGGAGAGTATCGCGAGTTGATACACTGCTTCAACGTCGGCGACATGCTCCTGTAGGGTGCGCACGGGGCGAATGATATTCAGAGTTCGCTTACCCTTGGCTCTCGCAGGCCTGACAAACAGAAAGGGAGGTAGGATTGCCAAAGCTAGAGCTAGTAGATTTGCCGTTTGACCAGTATCAGCGATACCGAGTCGTTCAACAAATCGTCGGCATGGTCCGAAACCACCTGTGTTGTTCTCGCCTCCGTGTGCTGGATGTGGGCGGTTTTTTCCGCACGATCACAGGCGAAGACATTTTGCCGATTGCCCAATTCCTGCCAGAGGATCACACAGTGGCTGTGGACCTGGCCGAGTGCACAGTGTCTTCCTATGTGAGGGGAAACGGGGCGCATCTTCCTTTTGTGGACGGAAGCTTTGATGTGGTCACGACATGCGACACGCTCGAACATGTGCCTCGGTCTCATCGACCTGCCTTTGTAGACGAGTTGCTGCGGGTGGCAGCCCGTTATGTGATTTTGGCGGCTCCTTTCGATGATGACCTCACTCGCCTGGCAGATCAGGTCATTTTTGATTTCGACCAGACGTTCTACAACTTTGAGCAACCACAACTGCGAGAACACATTGAGAATGTCTTGCCGAACCGTGGTGAGCTCCGCGATTGGATCGAGCAGCGCGGGTATCTCTATGTGGATTTTGCCAGCGGTTACTTACATCACTGGTTGCCCATGATGCTCCTGAAGCATTATCTTTTTGGTGTACCGGACTCGGCTCACCTGCACGTCAATCTCGATCGCTACTATAATCTCAATTTCACCCATCGCGGCCAGCGTGCGCCGGCATACCGACATGTCTTTGTCATCTCGAAAACCAAGGAGGATGAGACCTTTTTAGCTCAGGTAGCTCAATCTTTTCAATCCCTCTCTAACGTGTCGTCCGATGACGGGGTAGCCCTTGCCAGGTCACTTTTGACTTTGGTTGAATGGCAAAGAGAATTTCGGCGTGAGCGTGAGCGAAATAGGTTCATGGTGTTGCAGGAGCAAAACGAGCAGTTGCAGGAGAAAAACGAGCAGTTGCGGGAACGATGTAGGCAACTTGCTCAACATATAGAGGCCATACGCAACGGAAGAGTGATGCGCCTGATGACGGGCGTTCGGCAGTTGTGGCTTGGGATCACTGGTGCTAAGGAAAGGCTGTGAAAAACTGTTCCCCGCACACGCATAAAAGACTTGGATTGGCCTGACCCAAGTCCTATTCCAACTTGATGTCGGTTGTGATATACTACACACAATTGAGGGTTCCGACTGGAACCAAACTTGAATTTTGGCTCATGTAGCCTTTGAGGTGAAACCGTCCCGAAAAGGCCCCGTTTTCAAGCCTTTCAGGGACATTTCACCTCTAAACCCACATGAGCCGATTTTTAATGGTTCCGAAACCTGGTAAGGATGAGCCAGGGAAGCGACCCGGCTGTGTCGGAAGGCGAACCCGATAGGTGGAGGCGCAGAATGAGGCGGTCTTTTGTCGTCCGACTGTTGTTAGTGTGTGTGTTGTCAAGTGTGGCAGGCCCAAGCGGGGGACGCACGGTGCCAGAGGCTGTTCACGCCATGCCGGACGCGCCCGCGCTGACCATCAGCGGCGGCGGCGTGGTGGGCGAGGGCGATGACTTTGCCGCTACGGTCTTGGGCGACCCGTGGGACATGAACGAGCAATCGGATGTTTTGCCGTGGTATGATTTCCCTAATGCGAGCATTAGTAGCGGAGTGTTTAGCTACAATTTGGCCCCCACTTTCTGGGCCGGAATACCGCTATTGCTTTCAGCAGGAACGATCAACAACCCCGATGGCAGTAGTAATATCAATGTAGGCAAGTTGGGTACTAACTACCCGATTGATACATCCCGTTATCACTGGCTGTCATTCCGCATCAAGCAATCTGGCGGGGGCAGCGTCTCGGTGTTGTGGAACTATGGCAAGCCTGTCAACTATGAGGTCTCTACCAACCCAATTAATGTTACTTCCGAATGGCAGACCTATGTGATTGACCTTCGCACCTATCCTAAAGGCGCAGGCAGTAGTTGGACGGGACAGCCCTGGGGACTGTATCTTCTCTCGAATGCGGCGAGTGGCAGCCTGGTGTCGTTGGACTGGGCGCGGCTGACGGAGGACAATCCGGCGGGGAACACTGTGTCGCTGTCGTGGTCAGGGTTGGCGGCGTCTTCCAGACTTGATTTCTATTTGGACACCGATAACACCGGTTGCGATGGAGTGTTGATCCATACCGAGTCAAGCGCGGCGACTAGTGGTTCGTTTCCCTGGGGCAGTTCGGCCAACGACAAGGCTTATCCGTCCAACTTTGCGCCAGGCACGTACTATGTGTGCGCCAAGTCCGGCAGCACGACTACTTACAGCTCCGGAACAATCCAGATTAACCAAGCGCCATTGTTTCGATTTACCTCCCCCAGCTACACCAGTGGACCAGATTATGCCACAGACGCTGGGAATCCATGGGATATGAGTGACGCTTCCGATGTCTATCGCATCGTCAATGGCACGTCCTCGTTCCAAAATGGGATGCTGGCGGTCTCGGCCCAGCCCAGCCAATCCGATCAGCAAGTCTACTTGCAACTGCCCAATGGCACCCCGATTGATCCGAGCCGCTATTACTACCTGACATACAAGGTATTGTATGATTATGCCACTCTTTTCTACACGGATGCGGGCCAGTTCAGCCGCATTTATTGGGGAGACCCTACGCAGGAGAGCAGGCTGATTTATCTATTTCCGGGTTGGCAGACCCAGTCGTTTGACCTACGCACACTGTCAGCGAATAAGGGCCCGGCTTGGTCCAGCAACGACTGGAACTGGTTCCGGCTCGACCCAATCGCCAACAAAGGGCACTCTGTCACGTTCTATATTGACGACGTCAAACTGACGGGTGACACCAAAGCCGACAAATATGCCGACCTCGCGTGGCAAATGACGGACCCGGATACATCGGTGACGACGGCCACTCTCTACCACGACAACGATCGTAGCGGCTGGAATGGGACTCTGTTTGCGACCCTCGTTCTGACGGATGGACAGCGGATGGCGGCCGCGTCGTCTTTCACTGGACAGCCGGATATTTCCATTCGCGCTGCTGGTGATCTGACTCACACCGTCTTTGTGCCTTTTGTGGCGAGCAACTATCACCCGCCGTGTACGGGCGCATGCTATAGCTGGAATACCAGTGCTTTGCCGGCCGGAGTGTATTACCTGTACGCTTGCCTGGACGATGATTATAACCACCAGGTTTGCCGCTACAGCGAAACGCCGCTGGTGGTTAACCATTAGCGAAAAACCTTGCAGAGACTCTAGCCGACTTGCGCAAGGTCGGCATAGACACTCACACGCTGATCTAGGCCGAGTTCCGGCGTTGGATGCTTTTCCAACGCCGGTAGTTTTTAATCTCTTGCATCAGCCCCGGCAGTCCCTGGGTAACTAGCAATTGTCGCGCTTTCATTAGCCTGTCCCAGTGTGTAGTGGCGTGTTGCAGATACTGCCGCAACGGACGCTCGCCAACTTGGCCCCACTGGTCATCCTGGTAGTACACGCCGAAAACAAGTTGCCCCTTTTGGCGTTGCCCGTTCACGTCAAGCGCCGCGTCCTGCAAATCCACGTGACGATAGGCCCACACTGAGATGGCATCGCCGGCCACCGATTCCGGCGATTCGAGGCAGAAATAGTATTTCTTGCTGCGCGAGTCTGCCAGCGGCGGAAAGACAAAACTGGCATAGCCGCTATCGGCCAATTGACTGGCGTTGACTCTCACGGTTGCCAGGTCACTGGCGGCGTCAGGCGATGCCATCAGATGCAAGATCACGTCGCGCGTGTTGCGCCGCCCATAGGTGGCAACCAGCACGTCGATGCGATAGAGGTGATCGTGCCGGGCGACAAAGCTTTGCCCGGTGCGCCGCTTGCCCCGGATTTCTCGCACCAATTCGGCAGGTGAGTAGTTAAAAAGCAACGCCTTGTCCACCTGCAACAGCCGCTTGATCCATTCTCGTGCGGCAGCCAGCCAGGCGCGGCTTGAACGTATTCTCTCATCATGTATACTGTTTAACAATTGTTGTTGCTGGGTCGGCAAATCGGACAAAGCGGGCAGACCCGACTGGACGCGAAGACGAGGCCAAGCTGGGCGTGGCGATGCAGATAGCTTGTCGTATAGGATCGCCTCGACCTGGCGCGCCGCTTGCTCCCATGAGATGTTTTGAACCTGTGCATAGGCCGTCTCTACTAACTGCTCTCGCAACGGCCTGTCATCGAGCAATCGCAGAATGGCTGCGGCCACCGCTTGGGGCGTTGGTTCGGCGAGTAACGAGTTGACCTCGTGCTCTAGTACTCCTTCCACTGTTTCGCGATCTAGATCCACCACCGCGCACTTGCACGCCATCATCTCAGGCGAAACGAGGGAGCAGTTGGTGGGAGAAAGCACCAATCCCACGGTGGATGAAGAGAATAACTCGGCCAGTTGGTCCTCGCTCAAAATGCCCCGGTTGGTATAGGGAAAGGGGATGGTGTGTTGGGCCAGGTCGGCATCGCTGGCTCCATAGAGCACGATCTCGACATCGGAACGCTGTTGAAACACTTTGTCCAGCGCGGCTATGCCCAGCGTAAAAAGCCGGCGAGGTGTTGAGGGCCTCGCATAATAGCAGACACGCGGCCGGTCTGGCTTGCTGACGGGGTGAGGATAATACACAGAATGGTCAACCGCCAGGTCAAAATAATCCGTTTCGGCCTGGTATCGTTCGCGCAGGTACCGGGCCAACCAGCGTCCCAGGGTGATGCAAGGGATACCTGCTTTGTAGGTCTGTTCAGCCTCAAGGTATTTTGTACTCATGGGAAAAAAGAAAGGCTCCCAGTCTTGGACAAAGTACAATACCCTGGACATATTGCGAGTGCCGCCCAGCAAGTAGTATGTAGACCAATAGGTCAGGATGATGGCGTCCGACTCGGCCATCGGCCCGCCGTGCCATTTGAACAAGCTGCCAGGCGGATCTCCAAAGTAGCGCTTCACGTCGTCACGGATTTCAAGTTCGCTCTTGTTTCCTAGGCGAAGACGTGGCACCACATACATATTGATATGGTGTCCAAAGCCGGCCAGCAGCTTGATCATCCGAAAGATGTCTGTATGGCCACCGGAACCGGGGAATGGCTCGGTGAGGACCCAATTGAGTCTGAGTGGCGGGCGGACGGCTTGCTCTGGTTGTCTTGCTGCGTCAGATACGAGTTGTCGAATGGCGTTCAACGTGTGTACCAGGTCTCGCCCGCGTGCCTCTGGTATATAATGCACCAACACGTCGGCGCGGGCCGCCTCGCCTAGCTGCGCTCGCAGTGATGGCTCCGTCAGCAATCGCTCCAGTTTATCAATCCATTCGGCAGTGTCGCCAGCCAGCAGCCCGTTTTCCTCATCGCGGATGGCAAACTCGAACGGGTCAATGCGGCTGGCCAGGGTGGGAATCCCGAGAATGGCCGCCTCGATATACTTGACTTCGCTCTTGCAGCGGCAGAAAATATTTCCGCCTTCCAGTGGCGCGAGGTTGATATCGAGAGTGGCTAGTGTGTTGGGCCACTGCGTCCAGTCTACCAGCGGCGAATGGTGCACACGGCCTCCAAAACGCGCCAGTTCGGGCGGCACGACGAGCGGGCCGAGGAGGTGCAATTCGACCTCGGGGTGGCACTCCAGGATGTAGACCAGCGCGGCGCTGACCTCTATGAAATCCTGGTTGTGAGTGGCTGTGCCGCTGGCAAAGCCAATGACGATAGGCCTGGCATCTGGTGAGCGGGTTGTCTTCTGGGAAAACAGTGGCTGGGCCTGCCGGATCAATTCCCCACTCAGAGCGTTGCGGTGGACAAAGGTGGGCTTGCCCAGGGCACGGGCCAATTCTGCCAACGGGCCGGTGGAAGTCACCACGGCGTCGCACGCCAGGAGGGTGCGGCGGTAACGCCAGACGCCCTCGTAATACAACGCGGCTTGGTCGGGCGGCATGGTGGCCAGGGCATCCACAGAGGTTGCCATCTGAGGCTCGAAAACCAAGTCGTCGGTGTCAAAGACGACGGGGATGCGCCGCGCGCGGGCCTGCTCGATCAACTCCTCGATGAAGGGATCATACGCTACACGGTAGAGGTAGAGGATGTCGTAAGCGAGCGCCTCTTGCAGCGTGATTTTATGCCTGAGCTCGTGCTGCCGCGCCAGGCTGTGAAGGCCCTGTGTGGCAAGTTGCTCCTGTTTGTGCAACACCCGGTACTCGAAGGCAGTGCCGACGTTGCACCCGCTGATAAAGTAAACCGTCGGGTGAGTGCTGGGCGCTGTGCCCGGTTTCTCCGCGATGCCCCACAGTGTGCTACCCATATCTGTGTCTTTTCTGCTTTCTACCTGGCGTTGTGCGGATCGGGCGGCACGTTGCCCCAGCTTGGTACAGAGCTCTTGAGTGTTTACGCCCTCGGTACCTGTCCGTTGTGGCTTGAGGCCGGCTGCCTGGAGCATCTGACGCAGTGTATCTTGCGTAAAGAACTGGAAATGGTCGGTGACCAAGTTATCCCAATCGTCCTGCAACAAGTCATGGCCCAGGCTGTGCCAGTTAGGCGTGGAAAGAAGCAGCAGCCCGCCCGGCCGCAGTACACGGCAGGCCTCGCGTAGCGTGTTCATTGGGTCTTGCAGATGCTCCAAGACCTCCCATAGGGTTACCACGTCGAAATAGCCATCGGGGAATACGCGCTCGTGTAATTCTCCCTGGAAGATATCGAGGCCGAAACGCTGGCTGCCATACTCGCCCAACGCCCGTGATGGCTCGACGCCAAAAGCCTGCCAGCCATCGTGCCGGATAACCTCCAGAAACAGCCCGATGGCGCAGCCGATGTCCAGCACTCGGTTGTGCAGACGGTAAAGCTTGATCTCGTCCAGCCAGCGGGCGTGGACGAATTGATTGTGGGCATGGTCTATGTTGCCGTCCGGCGTCAGCAATCCTCTACGTTGTTGGTCGGGCAGGTAGTATCTGTGCAAGTACTCGGCGCTTAGAGTATAGTTGTCGTATAGATTCTCGAGGCGCGGGTTCAAATAGACCAAGCTACAGTTAGTACAGCGCACGACCTGTGTGCCGGGCGTGTCAATGCGATCTACATGGGGATAAATCACGCTGTACTGGGCTTCGCTGCAGAGTGGACAGGGGATGTGTTCTACACCTAGGCTCATCCTAGTCTCCAGAGGTGTGACCGGCGATCTTTTTGCAGGCAATGATACTCATCTCAGTACCTGAGAAAATCCGCCGTTGCCAGTTGGTGGGCAGTCGGCCTCGCAGCCTCGCTATCCATGGCTTGTCAAAGTCTTCTGAACGCGAAAAATCGATACTTAGCACTCGCAAGTCGCGCCATTCGAGCATTCGCTGCAAAGTAGCCGGGGTGTAATGGCAAAAGTGCCAGGGAAGCGCCCAGCCATTCCATTTTGATTTTTGTCGCCAGGAGTCGAAGCCAAGATGGTTGGGCACGCTTATATATAGCAATCCATCGTCCCGGAGTAATGCTTTGGACGCTTGCACCTGGGCTATAGGATTGGGGACGTGTTCCAGTACATGATGGAAGGACACAACATCAAATTTCCGGGGAATGTTCAACTCCGCAATGTCACCCTGGTAGACTTGCAGTCCCAATTCATCTCGACCGTAATGGACACATCGCTCAGTGATTTCAGTTCCTGCAACTGTCCAGCCAGACTCTTGGGCTTGCGCCATAAAAAATCCTGACCCAAAGCCCACATCGAGTAGAGCGCCGGTTTTGCGGAATTGAAAAAGTGGATTGAGGCGGGATCGCTCCACTTCGATCAGACGGCGCTTCTCAAGAGGATCTTTGGGCATGTAGGGGTAGCCGTAATCTACGCTGAGCACTTTGTGCACTTCTACGGCAGTGGGGCGCGGGTTGAGGAGGGCAAGTCGGCAATGAGTGCATTGTACAATTTGCCATTCGTCAATCCTCTTGTAGCGTCGAAAGTGCTTCTTTCCGCATATTGGGCAGTCCGATACGTATTCTAGTTCCATATCGCTCTCTAATCTCTTCCATTGGGGTCGGAGTGCTTGTATTGAAGGAGGTAGGCCAATTGCTCAGCCGAAGGCTCGCTGTTTTTGTAGAATGCATTTGGGCTAGCGCGGATAGAGCGCCACAGGCCGACCGCATCGCCTAACACAGCCTCGGGCGATTCGACCGAGAAGCATAATATCTTGCCCTCCGAATCGGGCAACGGATCGAAGGGAAACGTGAAAAAGTCAATGTCCCTCAGCAAGCAAGCCGAGACGACGCATGTCGCTATATCCTGAGGCGAGTTAAAAGATTCCTTGAGACGAAAAATCACGTCCGGTGTGTTGATGCGTCCGAACGTGGCGAACATCACGCGCACGCCACATAGGTTGGGCAACTCGGCCCGAAAAGTCTGCCGGTATACTTGCCCGCCGGTCAGTTCGCCGATCAGCTGACAAGTCTCACCGGCGACTGTAATATCGTATGCCGGCCCTGCAAGTTTTTTGGCAAGGTGTTTGGTTTGCGTGATGACTTTTTCACGAGGGCTGCGCCGCACCCGGCGCAGAGTCTGAAGTAAACTTGCCAGACCTGGATCGAACGACTGGCTGGACAGGGCAGCGTGGCCGACTTGATCTCTAACAAAAGGCCCAAGACCTTCTCTCTGATCCACATAGTGACTGAGCTGATCGAGCAATCGGCGATCGAGCTGGGCTTGGCTTTGCGGCGCGCCCGGCAGAGGCCGGTGATGGGCGACGAGTGTCCGCAGCGTTTGGATAAACTGCTGCCCGCGTACTTGGGGCGTATAGTTTTGCAGCGCATCGCGGCGGGCGGCCTGGCCAATTTCGGTGCGGCGGGCCGGGTTGCGGATGAGCAGATCCAGACAGGTAAACCATTCCTGGACATTGCTGGCCAGCAAGCCAGTGTCTCCATGTCGGATGGCAAATCGGAATGCTTCGGTTGGACTGGCGATAGTGGGCACGCCGAGAAAGCCGGCTTCGAAATACTTGAGTTCACTCTTGGACTGGCAGAATGGATTATCCAAATCGAGCGGCGCGATATTGATGTGCGTGCTGCGGATTTCGTATGGAACATTCTCCCAGGAGATAAAAGGTATCTGTTGAATTCGTTCGCCAAAGACGGCAAAGCGCTCACTCAAAGCCAGCGGGCCGACGGTGCACAGGTTCACCCGCGGGTATTTATCGAGCACCTGGCATAGTGCGTCGGCTGCAACTGCAAAGTCCTGGTCGTGCGAAGGGCTACCGCTGATGTAGCCGATGATGATGCGATCGGAGGGCGGCTCGACCATGTGATATGCCGCTTCAGCTCGGCGCATGAATTCGACGCTTACGGCATTGCGGTTGATAATGACATGCTTGCCGCGTTTCTGCAGGGCTTGTGACAGATAATCTGTCGTAGTGAGGGCAGAATCACAAGCTTTCAGTGTTTCGAGGCTGAGGTGTACGTCACGTCTGTACTCTTGGGCTTCATCGGTTGCCAGATGGCGGTAGTAACCGTCGTATTGCACCAGGTCTGGCTCAAAGATCAGGTCATCTGTTTCAAAAAGGGCGATCTTGCCACGGCGGTGCGCGAGGTCCAGCACATCCTGAAGCAAGCGATGGTAAGGTGTGCGGTGAAAGATAAAGACGTCATAATCCAGAGCATCCTGGAGCAGGCGAAGATCTCCAAAGGTGCGAAAGCCGGTGGAAATTCCTTGTAACTCCAACTGTTCTTGCTGCTGGAAACATCGGTAGCGCCGGGTTCCTCCTTCTGGCCCGCTGATAAAGAGCACTCGCAAGTTGGCGGTTGTCACACTTGAATCCATTCTTGTGCCTGGGTTTTGGACAGCCGGGGTGATATGATAGCATAACCACACTTACTTGACAAATATCACACGACTTTTGGGCCAGCCCAACGTGGTATAATAACGCCACCTGGGAGTCTATGCTTTGAACCGAGTGTTGCTTGTTTGCCAATCTGCGATTGGCTTGCATCTGAGCGGGCCGGGCGTCCGCTACTGGGAGTTTGCTCGCGCTCTGAGTGCGCAGCTCGAATTCAATGTCACTCTTGCGACGTTGCCTGGAATCGAGGCCGCGCCCATCGAGTCCGATTTGCCTTTTCGCCTGATGTCCATCCGTGACGAAGCCGAACTGTATGACTTGGCCGCCCAGGCTTCTGTCGTCGTCACGGTGGGCGCGGTCGTCGGTCTTTATCCAGCACTCCTCAAGGTCAAGGCTCCTCTCGTCCTCGATCTGTACATCCCGCTATTGTTAGAAGAATTGCAGCGCGTGCGCCCTGAATCACTGGCGGAGCAAGCCCTCTTCTTTGGGCGCTTGCAGCGAGGGATGACAACCCAAGTCCTGGCGGCGGATTTTCTCTTGTGCGCCAGCGAAAAGCAGCGCGATTACTATTTGGGCGTGTTGTCGGCCCTGGGACGTGTTAACCCTTACACTCACATGGACGATCCCACATTGCGCCGACTTCTGGCGGTTGTGCCTTTTGGTCTGCCGGCCGAGCCACCCCACCATACACGCCAGGTCTTGAAGGGAATCTACCCTGGGATTGGCAAAGACGACAGGGTATTGTTATGGGGCGGCGGCATCTGGGATTGGATGGATGCGCCCACTCTGATCCACGCGATGGCGCGGCTGAGCGAGTCGCGGCCCGACGTTAAACTGTTTTTTGCCGGAGTTAAACATCCCAACCCGCAGGAAGCAGAACGCAAAGCGGTGCGGGATACCATCGCCCTGAGCAAAGAATTAGGCGTATATGGACGGACTGTCTTTATCAACGATTGGATGCCGTACACGGAACGCGCGAATTACTTGTTGGGGGCTGATCTCGGCGTCAGTCTGCACCGCGATCATCTGGAGACGCGCTTTTCATTTCGCACACGTTTCCTGGATTACGTGTGGTCTGGGCTGCCGATGGTCGTCACGCGCGGCGACGTGTTGAGCGATCTGGTCGAGGCGCACAGGCTGGGCCGTGTGGTCGAGCCGGGAGATATAGAGGGCGTGGCTGAAGCGATCTTGGCTCTGCTGGACACGCCGAATTTGCGCGAGTCCTGCCGGGCTCGTTTTGAGCCGCTGGCAGCCACGTATCGTTGGGAAGTGGTGACTCGCCCACTGGTCGAGTTTTGTGCCTCGCCGCGCATTGCGCCGGACAAGACGTACTTGCGCCCGTCTCTGGGTGGGTTTGGACCGACGCCCTGGTGGGGCTTACCGGACAAGGTGTGGTGTGCGCTGCGGGCGGGCGGTCCGCGAGGGCTGATGCGTCAGGTGAGCGAATATCGCCGCTGGCTGCTCAACCGTCGAGGGCGCAGATGAAACACGTCGTGTTGTTGTGCAACGACGTGATCGGCGAGCAGATGGCCGGACCGGGCATCCGCTACTTGGAATTTGCCCGCGTTCTGGCCGAGGCTGGGCTGCGTGTCACGCTGGCGATCTTACCGTTTGTGCCTGCGTCCACACGGCCGCCTGCGCCGACGCAGGTTCATGTGGTGCGCTGCCAGAGCGGGGCTGAAGTGCGCGCCTTGGCCGGGCTGGCAGATGTCCTTGTCACTCAAGGCATCGTGCTCTCGACCTATCCCTTTTTGTGCAATGTCCACGCGCCGTTGGTGCTCGATTTCTATATTCCGTTTCTTTTGGAACGGCTTCATGTGGATACCGACACTGGTGCGGCGGAGCATGTGTTTGTCAACGAGGGCTATCGCCGGGCATTGCAAAGACAGCTCGTCAGCGCTGATTACATTCTATGCGCGAGTGAAAAGCAGCGTGACTATTACGTTGGAGCGCTTTCGGCGGCGGGCCGCGTCAACCCCTACACTCATGCCGATGATCCAACCTTGCGCCGCTTGATTGATGTCGTCTCGTTTGGATTGCCAGAGCTACCGCCCCAACATCGCCATCCGGTTCTCAAGGGGGTGCATCCAGGCATTGCGGCCAGCGACAAGGTTTTGTTGTGGGGGGGGGGCATTTGGAATTGGCTCGATGCGCCAACATTGATTCGAGCGATGTCACTCATCGCCCAGCGCCGCGCAGACGTCAAGCTGTTTTTCATGGGGATCAAACGTCCCAGTCCGTTGACGCTCAAGATGCGCGCATCTGCCGATGTGTTGGCGCTGAGCGACTCGTTCGGACTGACAGGCAAGCTCGTCCTGTTCAATGAGTGGACGCCTTACGCGGAACGGGAAAACTATTTGTTGGAAGCAGATCTGGGGGTGAGTCTTCACACCGATCATCTCGAAACGCGGTTCTCGTTGCGGACGCGGTTCTTGGATTACGTGTGGGCCGGGCTGCCGATGGTTGTGACGCGTGGCGACGTGTTGAGCGATCTGGTAAAGTCGCATGGCCTGGGGCGTACCGTCGAGCCGGGTGATGTGGAGGGTGTGGCTGAGGCAATTCTGCAATTGCTGGAAACACCCAACCTGCGCGAAACCTTTCGGCCTCGCTTTGAACAAATCGCCGCGCGTTACCGTTGGGAGGTTGTGACGCGGCCTCTGGTCGAGTTTTGTCTTGCGCCGCGTCACGCACCAGACAAAGCATTCCTGCGCCATTCGCCGTCCTTTGATCTGAGACCGACGCCGTGGTGGGCCTTGCCGGGCAAGGCAGCGAGTGCGCTGCGAGTAGGTGGCATGCGTGGATTAGTGTGCCAGGTAAAAGAGTATTGCCGCTGGCTGCTGAATCGAAAGAATGTCGAATGAAAGTCTCGGTTGTTCTTGTGAATTGGAACGGCCTGCATCATTTAAAGGATTGTCTGCCCTCGGTTGTGGCGCAGACGTATAGCGATTTTCAAGTGATCCTGGTTGATAATGCTTCTACCGATAACTCGGTCGAGTGGGTGCGACGGCATTTTCCATCAGTGTGCATACTCTGCAACGAAACGAATGTGGGATTTGCAGCTGCTAACAATCAAGCTATCCGCGCCAGTGCTGCTCCTTACATTGTGACCTTGAATAATGACACCCGCACAGATCCAGGGTGGTTGGCGGCGCTGGTCGCCGCTGTCGAAAGTGACTCCCGTGTAGGAATGTGCGCTTCCAAGATGATCTTTGCTGACCGACCCAATGTGATCAATTCGACCGGCATCAACTTGGACGCGGTCGGCATTGCCTGGGATCGGCTTGGCGGTGAGCTAGATAACCACCCAGAAACAGAGCCTGTTGAAGTCTTTGGGCCTTGCGCGGGTGCTGCGCTTTATCGCAGAGCGATGCTTGACGAGATCGGCTTGTTTGATGAGGACTTTTTTGCTTATCTTGAAGATGTGGACCTGGCCTGGCGCGCGCGCCTGGTGGGTTGGCGCTGCTTGTATGTACCGGCGGCTCGCGTCTATCACATTCATTCGGCCACAGCGGTCGAAGGCAGTCCTTTCAAGAACCGCTTACTGGGGCGCAACAAGGTTTGGCTCATCGCCAAGAATTACCCCATGCCCCAGCTAGTGTTTTATCTCCCGCTCATTCTGCTGTATGACCTGGCGGCCGTTTTGTTCACGCTGATTGTACGGCGCGATGTGAGTTCGTGGCAGGGACGTCTGGATGGGCTAAGGGGTCTGCGGCGTATCGGGAGCAAGCGGCAGGCTGTACAGGCGTTGCACCATACGGCTCTAGATCAGAGTCGCCTTTGGCATCGCCATCTCAGCCCGTTGAGTTGGCCATGGCAGGTGTCGCTCCGCTATCAGCACTTGAAAGCGCCTTTCCTGGAGCACTGATCGTCTAGTCAGATGGATGCATATAGTCGTTGATAGGCCTGGATCATTGTCTGTTGCGTAAAGTCTCGCTGGCCTGCCTGTAAGGCGGCTGCCCGACATGCTCCATAGTTCGCCTCAAGTCGCGCCAATGCTTTGAGTACAGCCTCCGCGTTAACGGCTTCCACTATCTGACCACATCCGGTTTGCTCCACATACTCGGCCATCGGGATGGCACGGCTCACCAGCACGGGCCTGCCGGCGGCAAGCGCTTCAAGCAGTGAGTGCGGGTATGCCTTGACCACAGTGGCGTCACTGGCGAGTACAACTGCCGCGTGTGCTTGCGCCAACACCCGGCTCACGTCCACCTGCTGATTGATGACCGTGACACGCTCGCTCAATCCTGTTTGAGCGAGCCGATGCTCTATCTCTTTCAGGTACAACCCGCGCCAGAGAAAAATCAATCGCAAACCGGGACGTGACTGTGCCGCCTGGAGCAGCGCCTCGACTCCTTTTGATTCAAACTGGTCCAGTGTCCATGGCGCTGACCCCAACAACAGTGTGAAAGGTCGGACAGGTGGTGGCGAGGCGTGTGCAAAGCGCGCCGTGTCAATGCCAGGCTGGATCGTGATAACATTAGCGATACCCAAGGTTTGCAGTTCGATGCGCCCGGACTCGGTAGGAACGACAAGCGTGCGGGTTAGCCGAGCCAAGCGCCGCACAGTGTCACGATCTGATCCACACACTCCGGCAACAGCGGTGTAGATGATCGGGCGGCGCAGGAAACGCAAGACATCAAAAGGGAACGGGTCGGGATTGAAAAAATGGTGAAGATCAACATGTTGCTCAGCGTGGAGCAGATAAGGCAAATGCTGCAAACCCCACCAGCGCCGGGGAAAGCGCGTGCCAGGTTTGCGACCCGGATAGAGATGGATAACCTGTCCATGGATCGAGCCGACCGCCCTCAGAGCTTCGATCTCCTGGACGACGGCGTCGCAGGCCGCCATCGGGGAAGGTGGCATGGTCAGATGGTAGAGGACTTGCATTGCGCTTTCCGGTAGAGGATGGCCGCTGCCCACAGCCCACATATGACAAGCCCCGTCATGCTGATTGCAGCACCTATATAAAAACTGGTGGGCGAGTAAAAGAATTCGACCCGGTGCTGTCCGGCGGGGATGTGAACAGCCCGGAATGCATAGTCGGCAATATATACATCCGCCGGTTGCCCATCCACCCGGGCTCGCCAGTCGGGCGTATAGGTATCGGTCAGCACCAGGATACCATCACCCAGAGAGTTTGTTTCAACCGTGACTCGTTCAGGCTCGTACCTCACGACGCGAGCTTGTGCGGCTTGTCGTGGTGACCCGGTAGCGAGCAAGTTGAGTGGAGCTTGTTCCAAGATCACACGCGTTCGGAGATCAAAGCTCTCATCCAACAATCGCTTTAGCGCCGCTTCGGGGGTGGCGGCGTGTTCGACACCGTAAACGACGAAAGCGCGCGGCAGAACGTCGGCGTTGCGATAGACTCGGATCGGACTATCCGGTTCGGCAAAAGCCAACTTCCATCGCCCACCCAATTCTCGGTCGGTGATCAGGTATTCGACGTTCATCAGATCCAACAATCGGCTGTTGGCCGAGCGAAGAATGGTATAGTGGCCCAGTGGGAAGGCGCCCTCGATACGATTGACCAGGGTAGCCTGGCGCCACGGTCTAACAGGCTCGTATCCGCGCACGTCCGAAAGGCCAAAGATCATGCTGCTGTTTGGCATGAAGGATAGGTATAACCCGCCCATGCGAAAGAGTCCCGGTTGCTGCTTTAGAAACGAGATGGCTTGTGTGGTTGGGAAATTGTCTGTCGGTTTGATGGTGGGATTCCATCGGTTGCCGGATGAAATCAAGTCTATGCATGTCAACAGCACCAGGCCATTGAGCCAGAACGCTTGACTCCCTCCTCGGCGGCGGAGCCAAGCCAGCAGGCCAACCGTTAACGCCATGCCGACCGGCAGGAACATTTCGGGCGTCGCGAGAGTATAGAGATTCTTGGTCTGGATATATCGAGCATTTACTCTCTCGTAGTAATAGGCCAGGGAGTAGGGAAACATTGGATGGTCATTGGCTTTCATCGCCTGTGCCTGCTGCTGGCCTGCTCTAACGAATTGGTCGTGTAAGAAGCTGATACCCGTATAAGCACTGCCGATCAGGATCAAGCTGATGATCGCTAGTGCACTCAGAGCGATCAAGAGCCTTCGAGACGCCTGGAATCCGGTCAGATGGTTCGCGGCAAGCGCATCGAGGCCGTAGCCGGCCAGCAAAGCTAGTCCCAAAACATACACCAGGCGCAAACGCCCTTGATTGATCAATTGCAAGACCGGCAAGGTGTTGAACATGTTGAACAGAGGAAGTTCTGCGGCCGTTCCGAGCGCAAACAGTGTCAACCCGATCCAGAACCCAAGCCTAGCCACCGTCCGTGAATTCGACTGAACCTCAACCGTGTTGCCACGAAAGCGGCTAGACCACCAGACGGACAGCGTCACCAGGCCGAGCGCAAGTGGCACGACGCCAGCGTAAAAGGTTTGCTCGTTATAGTTCTGGTAAGGGTACCAATAGCTATTGTCAATGGGTGTGCCAAAGAATTGGGGGAGGATAGTTGTGACAAGGGTGGGCCAATTGTGCCAGGACAGCAAGATCGTTTGCCATAGTTCGGAAGACACACCGGTCTGGCGTTTGACCAGGATTGAACTGCCGAGAATCTCGTGGACAGTCGGTAGTAATTGGACGGCGGAGAGCGCCAATCCAATCACTGTAGCCAATGCCATTCTGCCCAACAGCCAGATCAACCGGGAGACATGCTTGCCAGCTAGAGTCGCCAACCGCGCCAGGCAAAATGCGACCCAGATCAGCCCGACGTGGAATACAGTTTCCGGATGGCCACCCATGAATTGGCATGCGAGCACAAGACCTATGACGAGAAAGAGCGTTGTGGTTCGTTGGGTCAGCGCACGATCGGAAAGGTAGAGTAACAGCGGCAGCCAGACGATCACACTCGAGAGCGAATAACCAAGCCAGACTGTCATTGGGCCGCTGAAGGCAAATACTATCATTGCCAAGACAGCTCCCCGCCGTCCGATACCCACTTGGCGTGCTAGAAGGAAAGTAGATAGGCCACCGATCCACACTTTCAGGAGCGCCGCGACGAGGAAAGAGGACTGGAAAGGGAACAAGCGGGCAATCAACCAGATGGGATCCCAAAAGTTGACCTGACCGTTAGCCAATAGCGGCTGTCCATTGTTGACGTGAGGTGTCCAAAGTGGGATTCGCCGTTCGGCCAGAGCACGTTGCAGCTCAACCTGCCAGGGGTAGACCTGGTATACCAGGTCAGACAACAACCGGTTGCCGGGAACAGTGAAGCCGGTCGGTGCATGACTTTGCCAGACGGGATCTAGTTCATAGATCAGATCGTTCGGTAACAGAATCTCGCCCGTCAAGATTGGCCGCCAAAAGAAGACGAGCAGCAGCACTGCCAGCAGACAAGATGCTCTGAGCGTATCGGCGTGAGGCGACGTTCGCAGCCAGTCAAGCAGCTGGATGTTTTGTCTTGGCATCACTAGCTCAGCGCGAGCGCTTCAGCGCTGCGATCTCCAAACTGTCCGCTCAGCCCGTGGCGCAAGCCCAGCGTTAATGCGCAAGCGCGCTGTTGCCGACCTCGCAGCCACGCTGTGACGATGGATAGCAGGCCGAATGCTGCCCAAGAGGGAATCAAGAGCCAACGTAAGTGTGGATAAAATTTGCGGACAAAGAGAAAACGATTGCGCAAAAAATAATAAGTGTAGAACGCCACGCGCAGTTCGGAAGAACGTCCTTGGTCGTGGTGGACCGTGACGCGCGGGTCAATCAACATGCGCACTCCGCGTCGTTTGGCGCGCAGACAAAAATCCGCAATTTCGCCGCTGATAAAGTACGTCTCGTCCAACAGGCCGACAGTCTTGAACACATCGGCACGGATCAGAATCGCCGTGCCAGGCACATAGTCAACCGGGTAGGGAGCGGCGGAGGGAATCTTGTGGATGTGTGTGTCAATGTGCCACGCCATGTTGCGCCCGCCGGCAGATTGCAGGGTCTGAATGGGCGGCGGGTCGCGCAGAATGGAGCCAACAATACCAACTTTAGTTTGCTCTGCCGTGTCTAGCAGCCGGCTCAGCCCATCCTCATTCAGAATCGCATCATTGTTGAGCAAGAGAAAATAGTCAGTCTGGCCCTCGCCCAGTGCATGGCGCACAGCCAGATTGTTTCCGGCGGCAAAACCCAGGTTGTGATCACTTTCAAGCAGCCGCACGCCTGGACACTCGCGCCGAATCTGCTCGACGCTCTCGTCTTGCGAGCCATTATCTACTACCCAAATGGTCGGGGCTAGCTTTTCCCAAGCGCCGATGGCTTGGACTGTGGCAATCGTGTCAGGATAGTTGTTCCAATTGAGGATAACGATGGCGCAAGATGTGTTCAAGTTCTGTTGCTCTCCACGCTTGATCAATACATAGGCAGCGGTATCTTAGCATGGGGACGCTGGTAGGTCAAGGAGATGTAAAGCTCGAGTTCTTGCCCATTGTTCAACATGATATATAATGCGTCACCGATGAGAACGCTCAAAACGCGAATCCTGTTTGCCCCTGGGTTGGCATACTTTACAGTGGCCCTCGCAGCGTTTGTCGTGTTTCTGCCTTGGGCCCAAGTCTACTTCCTGGGAGATGATTGGATGCTGCTCGCCCGCAACAGCGGGCAAGCTCTGCCGCCTCAACTCATGGCGATTTCCGATGTTTCAAACAGCAGATGGTATCGCCCACTTTCGGAGCTGTCTCTGGCCTGGTCATGGTCACTGTTTGGCCTGAATCCGGTTGGGTACCACGTGCTCAATTCGGCTCTGCATGCTCTGATGGCGGTATTGGTTGCTATGCTGGGACAGCGTCTCGCACGCGACTGGCGCGTGGGACTGTGGGCCGGATTGTTTTATGCTGTGCAGGGTTGTCATACCGAAGCGGTGGTTTGGATTACGGCCCGTCACGAAATGTTGGCAGCGGCGATGGCTCTACTCGGCGTGATCTCGTACATCAGGTTTCGGGAGAAAGGTGGACCCGCCTGGTGGGTGGGCGCTTTTTCATTCTACATCATCAGCTTGGGATTCAAAGAGACGACTCTGGCCTTGCCGGCCTTGTTGATTCTTTATGATTTGGTTTTCGTCTCTCCAAATAGCTGTAGCTCAAAGCGTCTGGATGTCAGCCGATTTATTCCTGTGCTGCCGCTAGCCGCCGTTGGGGGAGCTTACCTTCTATTTCGATTGCAGGTAGGAGGGGGATACACCGTGCTGTTTGGCCCGTTGATAGTGCTCAAGAACCTGATTTACTACTTGCTCATGGAAACTTTGGCTCTGCCTGCTTCGACTCATTTCCTTTCCCGTTTCCCTCTTGCCACGCTACCGGTCGTCGCTTGTCTTGCCGTTGCCGGCTTGGTGTGCGGATGGTTAACCAGAAGACAACGAGTGTTCAATCGTGTTGTGTGGTTCGGTATATTGTGGATGGGGATTGCTCTGGCTCCTGTGATTCTGATCGTAGCCGAACGGACGACTTTATTTTCGTCAGTCGGCTGGGCTTGGACTATCGCGGCTATTGTGGTTCTGGCCTGGGACAGTGTTGCACCGGGTCGTTTGATGTTTGAGCGAGGCTTGCTCGTTCTTGCCATCGCGGGCTTACTGGGAGCCAACTTGGTTGCCTTGACCCATCAGAGTTACTGGTGGAGCCAGGCCGCCGATGTCTCGCGCAGTTTATTCTATCAGGTCAAGACGTTGCTGCCGGAATTGTCATCGGAAAAGGACAGTCAACTATGGTTTGTCAATTTGCCTGATCAGATAGAATATGCCTATGCTTTTGGAAATCGTTTCGGGTTCGCTGTATGGTTGTTGCAGGGTCAACTGGGTACGAACGTCGAGGTGTCGCAGTTTCAGAATGTAGAGATCGGTGGTTCTCCATCTGTGCAGATGCGGCGATTGTTTGAGCAGCGGACGGTCAATGGGCCCGTGGTTGCATTCTATTGGCATGAAGCGAGACTGATCAGGCAAAGTTTTCCCGCAAGTATCCTTTTACCGCCGTGAGAATGTCTACTTCAAGATGTTGCGTCTGGTCGAAACACGCAAGTGAGCCGCGAGGTTCATCCCATTGGACAATGCGACCACTTGCCCGACAGCGTCATGATGCCAAAGCGTTCTCCCACACGACCCGGCTCTACACGAAATGTGTACAATCTTTCGTGGTGGTCATAGGGGTGCGAAAGCGTTTCATCATAGACTGCCGCCGAAAGCTCATAGGCTCCATTCAAGAGTGGCAATGACCCAATCACGTAATCTATGTAACCAGAACCTATGACCGAAGGTATCGAATAATCTGTCATGAGCGTATTGGGACCTGCAATCACAACTCCGTCCGGCCGACACACACCGATGCCAAAGACCGGGTGCTGCAACCGCTCTGTGGCAGAATACCACAGGCGCACCGTCATCGCGTCGCCCGACTCGAACACGGTGGTCTCTTCGCCGCGCCCGTTGAGCAGTATCACCCGCTCAATGCGCACCTCGCCCGTGCCCCAACGCTTGTACGGGCCCGCTGCGGAAGCCGGCCCGGCCTCGACGACCTGTCGCTTGCGCTGGGCCAGTTGCTGATCCATGCGCTCTTTGGTTTTGAGATTGGCCGCCTGCAAGTAATGATCCAGCACCGTCACCGAATCGCCGTCTTCCAGAAGCTTGCCATTCTCCAGCCAGACGACGCGGCTGCACAGATTGCGCACGGCTTCCAGGTCGTGCGACACCAGCACGATCGTCTTGCCCGAGCGCTTGAACTCACTCATCTTGTCCATGCACTTGCGCTGAAAATCCTCGTCGCCCACGGCCAACACTTCGTCAATCAGCAGAATATCGTTCATCACGTGGACGGCCACGGCAAACGCCAGGCGCACGTACATGCCGGACGAATAATTGCGGACCGGCACGTCAATGAAATGGCCGATCTCGGAAAAGTCCACAATGTCGTCAAAGCGTTTGCGCATTTCGGCCCGGCTGAATCCCATCAGCGAACCGTTCAAGTAAACATTATCGCGGCCTGACAGGTCAGGGTGAAAACCGGTGCCTAGCTCGAGCAAGGCCGACACTTGGCCATTGACAACCACCCGCCCGCTGGTCGGGATATTGGTGCGGGCAATCAGCTTGAGGAGCGAGCTTTTGCCAGCGCCGTTAGAGCCGACAAAGCCAATCGCTTCGCCCAGCTCGATGTCGAGGCTGACATCCTTCAACGCCCAGAACGGCTCGACATCGGACAGCGAGAGGTCCTTACGTCTCAGCAGGCGGACAAAACTTTCTTGAAACGAGCGGGACCGCTCATGGCGGAGCGGGTAGAATTTAGAGACGTGATCGAACTGAATGACTGACGGCATTTTGCCGCCCGATTAACTGAACGCAGGCTTTTTCAAGTAATCCTTCAGGCTCATCCCGTTCTGGTCACGCTTGGAAAGAATCGGATTGGCGATAGGCCACTGAATACCCACATCCGGGTCATTCCAACTGAGCGTGCCTTCGGAAGACGGCGTGTAAAAGCCGGTCTGCTTGTACTGCACTTCGGTAAATTCCGAAAGCGTGGCAAAGCCGTGAGCAAATCCGACGGGAACGAAAATCTGCTTCTTGTTGTCCGCCGAAAGCTCGACGCCGAACCACCTGCCGAACGTGGGTGAGCTGACGCGCAGATCAACCGCCACGTCAAAGATGCGGCCCACCGTACAACGCAACAACTTACCCATCGGCGCCGTCATGTCCTGATAGTGAAGCCCGCGCAAGACGCCCTGCCCCGAACGGGAATGACCTTCCTGCACAAACTCGAGGTCGAGTCCCGCCGAGGCGAAATCTCGCTTGTGCCAGCTTTCAATAAAGAATCCCCGCTCGTCCCGGAAATAGTCAATCTCCACGATGACCAGATCATCCAGAGGGGTAGGGATAAGATGAGTTTTCATCGTCTCCGGTTCCTTTCTGCTGTCAAGTTTAGCAACACCTTATACCGTCGTGCCTTGGACTCGCCGGCAAAACTCCTGGGTGGCGATCATCACGCGCATCACTCGCCCGTTGCGCAGGGCTTTTACCAGCTCCGTCTGCTGTTTTAACTCTTGCTTCAGTTGCGTTATCTGCTGTAACAGCGGCACATCCTCGCGCTGAAATCTTTCGAGTCTCTGCCAAAGGTCCTGTTGAATGAGGGCCTAGTCAGCCTTATCGACCCAAGTCACATCAATGGGCTTGGGCAAGATACCCGGTTTGCAAAGGAAAAGCGCTCCCCAAGCTCCATGCCACCCTTCTTCCTGCCAGAGGCTCTCGGAGAAATGCCGGTTCCTATAACCTCCAGCCCGGAAGGCCGAACGATACGCGTTTCAACCTCATCGGGCGACATAAAACCTTGACAGCCCGGCTCCAGGTAACCATAGTCGAACGTCAGTCCCAGAACTCCCCCTCGCTTGAGAACGCGCGCCATCTCTAGAACAGCTCGTTCCTGTCTTTCGATATGTTCCAGGACGCAGATGGAGAGCACATGGTCGAAGGTTCCCGCCGGGAAAGGCAGGCCCGCTGCATCACTCAACAGATTGAACAGCTTCCATTTCATGACACTGGCGACATGATTGGCATTTGCGGCCAGGGCAGGATTCAAATCTACTGTGTAGACTGTAGCGCCTTTGCTGGCAAGGTAGAAAGAAAGCAGCGTGGACGACTCACCAATGCCCAACACGACTGAGCGGCTCGACACGCCTGAGAAAGTGATCGCCATACACATCTCCCAGTACTTCCACAACGCACGCTCAGACCAGGCACGGTCGCGAGCCACGGGACTATGAAAAGGCTGAAAGTCTCCCAAGAAACTTGTATGGCGTAATCCCTTTTCGTTCAGAGCAAAGCTGAGGCGCTCAAAATCCTCCACCAGTGCAAGAAAGGAAACGCGCTGCAAGTCGGGAAGCTCGATAGATTTGTTGATAATCACGACTCGCTCCTGACAAGGGCAGAGGACACTCGGTCTAGCCACGCTCTTTCAGATAAGCGGCCAACGCCTCTTGCCATGGGCGCATCTGATCCAGCCCGATAGATTGCAAGGCTTTGTTTTCCAAAACGGAATACGCAGGACGAGTTGCCTTTTCGCCGAAATCGCCGGTCCTGGCTCGGCTCAGATTGGCCGTCAGTCCGCTCTGACGAAAGATTTCGGCGGCAAACCCGTACCAGGTGCAGTCGCCCTGGCTTGTGGCATGATACAAGCCATAGCGGCCGGTTTCGATCAACGCCGCGATCTGATGCGCCACGTCCACCGTGTAGGTCGGCGTCAGGCGCTGGTCATCCACTACCTTGATCGGCTTGCCTTCGCGGGCGAGCCGCAGCATCAGTTCGACAAAATTGCCACCCTTGCCAGCCGACCCGGCCACGCCATACAGCCCGCACACGCGCAAGACATAGTAGCGATCCATCAAGTACCGCACGAAAAACTCGCCGGCCAGCTTGGAGATGCCATAGGCGTTGATGGGCGCAGGGGCATCAGTCTCGACGTAGGGTGTGGAGCGGGTCTTGTCGCCGCCAAAGACATAGTCGGTGCTCATGTGAAGCAGCACGGCTTTGTGAGCGCGGCAGGCCAGAGCCAGTGTGCGCACGCCGTACGTATTGACGGCAAACGTCGGCTCGACCGCATCTTCGCAAACATCCACTTTGTGAAAGGCAGCCATGTTCATCACCAGCGCAGGCTGGTGCGCACGCAGCATTGCCTCAACGCTCTCGGGGGAGGTAACTTCAACGTCAGCCCAGGTCAGCGGGATCAGGTCATGCAGAGGCCGCAGCACCTTGACCAGGTCACTACCCAGCTGCCCGTCGGCGCCAACGATAGCGATCCTCACTGCTTGCCTCGCACTTCAAACACTGACCCGGTGATGCTGATGACCTTGTGCGCCTCTTCCAGCAGCTTCATCCAGCGGATGTTATAGTATTTGGGATTGTCAAAATCGGTGTAGCCATGAGCTTGGATTTGCTTGACCAGATCCTTGACCGACTCTTCAATGCTGACCTTGGGTTGAAAATCCAGAACGCGCTGAATCTTGGCTGCCGAGACACGATAACTGCGCACACCCTGGTAGCCATAATCGGGAACGATTTCGGCGTCGTAGCCGACTTGACGAAGCGCAGCGCGCACACGCAGGCCCAGTTCCGAAATGCGAATATTGTGGAACGAGACGTTGAAGATCTGGCCCTTGACTTTTTCCTCCGGCGCTTCCAGGCACGCGATGTACGCGCGCGCCACGTCGCGAACATCCACCAGTGGACGCCACATCTCGCCGCCATAGTGCAGTGTGATCTTTCCCGTTGCCAGCGCACTCTTGACAAAGGTGTTGACCACCAGGTCATAGCGCATACGCGGCGAAAAGCCATACACCGTACCCTTGCGCAGGATCACCGGACAAAAGTTGTCGCCGACCATTCCGAGCAGCAGCTTTTCGGCTTCACGCTTGGAGCTTGAATAGGCCGCGCGTGGATTGACCTCAGAAGTCTCGTCGAGCAGCACATCCGCCGACTCGTTGCCCACTCCCCGATCATAGATGGAGCACGACGAGGCAAAGACGTAGCGGCGGATGCCGTTCGCAAGACACAGCTCAGCCAGCTTTTTGCTCGCCAGTGTGTTCATCTCGTGATTCGCCTGAGGGTTGTATTCGGCAGTGGGATCGTTCGACAGCCCGCCCACGTTGACGACGCCGTCTACATCTTTCAGCACGGCCGCATCCATCACGCGCATATCGCCCACGACCAATTCGACGCGGTCACGAATGTCGCGCAGGCCATCGTCGCCAAAGTACAACCGGTCGAGGATTTTGACGGCATAGCCGCGCTGCAACAGCTCATAAGCCAGCACAGAGCCGACATAGCCTGCGCCGCCGACCAACAATACTTTTTGCATATTGATTCCTTCAGTCAGAGTTTTCTGCGGGAGAACAGCACCCTCTCACCACAATGATACCACAACCATCGCCAATTAGCCTTGGAAAAGGGCCGGATTCTCGCGCACCCAGCGCCAGAGTCTGGCGATGCCTTCACGCAATCCAACTTGAGGCATCCAGCCCAACTCGCGCTGCGCACGGCTAATGTCGCTGATGTAAACCGGCTGGTCACCCGGCCTCCAATCGCCATATTTGACTGGGATGGGATGACGGGCCAGTTCTTCGAGGAGCAAGCCGAACTCGGCCCACACTGACATGGCGTTTTCCGGGCCACCGCCTATGTTGTAGATTTTACCCGCCGCGACGTCAATATTGGCTGCCGCCAAGTCGTAGGCGCGCACCAGGTCCTCTATCCACAGCACATCGCGCACTTGCTTGCCGTTGCCGTAGATCGAAATAGGCCGGCCCAGCGCCGCTGCAATGCAAAAGTGCGCTACCCAACCCTGGTCTTCGACGCCAAACTGGCGCGTGCCATAGATGCACGATTGCCGAAACACAACCGTCTTGAGTCCATAGATCCGCGCATAGTCGCGGACATACTGATCGCCGGCGCCTTTGGAGCAACCGTAGGGTGAATGAAAATCGAGTGTCTGGTCTTCTGGGATGCCCCTTGCAAAATCGCGGTAGCGATAACGCGTCGCTTCCTCGACCACAGCCACGTCTTCCATGCCGCCATAGACTTTGTTCGTCGAAGCGTAAAACACAACCGACTGCGGCGCGGCAGCGCGCACTGCTTCCAGAACGTTGAACGTGCCCAGCGCGTTGATTTCAAAATCGGTGCGCGGATCAACAACCGACGTGGTCACGGCCACCTGGCTCGCCATGTGAAAGACGAGGTCTGCGCCGGCAATGGCCTCGACCAACACAGCATAGTCGCGCACGTCGCCTTTGATAAAGCGCAAGCCCGCCGCATGATTTTGCTCTAGCCAAGCCAGGTTCTTGTCCGAACCCTTGCGAGACAAGTTATCAAAGACCGTGACCGTATGCCCTTGCGTGAGATAATGTTCCGTCAGGTTGCAGCCGATGAAACCCGCTCCCCCTGTGATGACGATGTACATGGCATCACCTCTTGGAAACCAATGGCAAAAAGACCCGATGGCGCGCCACGAGCGCCACGCCCGTAACCTGGTTATTGCCCTCGTCGCTTTCGCGAATCAGGTTCTCAGGGTCCACGACCACTCGTACCGAATGCGCACCAGGGAGCACGTTCGACCATGTTACAGTGACTCCTTGCACGCCAGCGCAACCTGCAAGCGACCGGGTAATGATTTGGTCGGCGCCGATCTGCGTTCCCGAGCCATCCAAGAAGCGAACCACAATCGGCTCAGTGACTGAAATGTTGCCCACATTGGATACGCGCGCGCGCAGAGTGATCGTGGCGGCATCTGTTGGGGAAAACGGAACGGGTCCTATCTGCATCACATCTACGGCGGGAAGGTCAACGGTCGGCGTGATGGCTCCCGTGTAAGCCGCATAATCTGCACCCAACTTCATCCTTGCAAATGAGTAGGGATTGAACAACGCGCCGCCATAGCTCGGGATGTCGTCCAAGCTATACCAAAGCCAACGTTGCACCAAACGGTTCTCATCTGCAGGATAGCCCAGGTTCAGGTCAGTCGCCGCGCGCATAAAATCAAAAGTGCCATACATGAAATCCCGTGCGCGCGTCTCGTCGAACGGGCGTCCCTTGGAATCATAGTAAAGATTGGCCGGATCGTAATAGGGAAGCAACGTTCCATATTCGGTGATCAGCAACGGCACATCCCGGTAGCCGCGATCCTTCATCCACTGGCGGAATTGGATAATGCGTTGCCGAAAAATGTCCAGATTATCAGTATCGTCCAGTGTATATAAAATCCCATGAGTGGCCGAAATACCCCGGGGAACCTCTGCTCCCCAACAGGAATCCGGATACGCAGCACAACTAGCTTCACGCAGAATAAAGCTATGGATGCTCCAGGCGTCCGTTGGCAAAGACGTGCTATAAACCGCGATATAGGTATCCAGCACGATATCAAGATACTGCATACGTAGAGGCGTTGGCTGGACGATGCCGCCTGCCGAGACCTGTGCGGTTGGGTCATGCGCCTTGATAAACGCATAAGCGTCATGATAAGCTCGTGCATAGTCTTGAGGCAGTACATCATCCTGATAGTCAACCCGGTCGGGTTCATTGCCGATGAGCCATAACGCCCCAGGGTTAGCGGCAATGGCGTTTGCCAGGACAGTATCCGAGGGAGAGTAACCGTTGCTTTTTACGTGGACGAGTTGCGCATACTCGACTCCTCCTGGCCGGGACGGATTCGCTTGCACGCCCCAATTGAGATACCAGCCCAAGTTCAGCGATGAGATCGAGTAGGATATCAGCGGGCGGGAGGTCTGTCCAATCCCAAAACGACAATTGGGATAGGTCATGGCAGACGCATCCGTCGAGGGATGGGTTGGGTCAAGTCCAATTGAAAGCTGTGACGCCTCGCCATGCACATTGGCAGATGAGCGCGGCAAAACAGTGACTAGAGTCAAAACCAGGCAAGCCAGAAAACAGGGCAGGAGCAACCTCGCTCCTCTGCCCTTGCGCCGACCTGGAACAACAGGTTGAGTGTGATGGCACGAGTCAGTCAATGTCATTGATAATACTCCAGATAGAGGGGACTTCCACCGACAACAATGGTGATCTTTCCATTAGTACTACTGTGCCATGTTTCATTACCATATTTGTCAACCACTCGCAACTGGCGCGCATTTACAACCAGCGGCAGTTGAGGGTCATCGTTGGGGTCAAAGTACGTATCGTCTTCGGTCCATACCACGTCGAGCCGGCGACCGTTGCCAGACGTCAAGACATAGCCTTCAATCTTGCTCGAACCCGTCTCCGCCAGCGCAAGGCTGCGCCCGTATCTCGCTCCTGCGAGCATGGCCGTCATCCTCTGGTAAACCCGATAAGAAGACTTGGGCTGATTATTGCTTTGCACAAGGCCCGGCAAATATGCCTCACCGGTTTCTTTCATAGCATACCACGTTACAGACTCTAACCCCGCAGCCATACCGCGGAGGAACACTTTGACAACATAACGGTCCTGCAGCTCGGGACTGGTCCAATCCGCCGGATCTGTAGGCGGCTTGCTTCCCCAACTGATTTCGGTGCACGTGAGCTTTACGTTCGTGAAGCCATATTCCGTCAACTTTTGTTTCACATAGTTCGTCTTGCCAATCAGATCTCGTCCATAAGGTTCCCATCTTCTTCGAAACACGGGATAGTAATGAAAATTCGCCACGTCAAAGCACTGCTTTCCCTGGCAGGCTCTTAGCACGTCGTCGAGGAATTGGCTGTCAAACACACCACCATTTTCCTCGTACCAATCCAGAGCTATCCCGCCCATGACCAGATTGGCTTTGGGGCTGGCTGCCTTGACCGCGGGGTAGAGCGTCTGAAGCAACCGGGCATAGCCCGCCCCATTGTGCCCCCACGGTCCCCAACCCCCTAATGCAGCACCGGCCACGCTTGCGTTGTCTGGTTCATTATAAAGCTCAAAATATTGGACCACGGGCGAGCCGGGCGCGTCATTGACGCCGTCACCATCGTAGCGCTCAACCAGGGCGCTCATGAACTCTAGCAGATCATTCGGGTCATTGAGTGGACCCATAGGATAAGTGGCCGCCCAAGAAGGTTGACCACCTATAGTGAATATTAGATATGCATTCTTTTGCCTGACTTGCGTCACTATACTATCCAGGTACGACCAGTTATAGGTCCTCGGCGTCGTATGAACCGGCTCGACGATTGACCAAGGGGCCAGCAACCTGATCCAACGCACTCCGGCATCTGCAGCATAATTCAGCAGTGTGCCATCAAAGCCCAAGAACTGCACGCCAAAGAGTGGAACCTGTGTATCATAGTTCTTGGACACCACCGTGAGAAAGACCTGATAGCGATCAGAAGCCACGACCCACACCGCCCCCCGGCTGTCTACTGCAATCCCGGACGGGAGAACGCCAGGTTGTGGGAGTGAATAGTAGATTATCGTCATAGGTGGCGAAGGATTCAAGCGGCCGATTCGGCCCGCACTTTGCTGCGTGAACCAGATGCCATCGCTTGCATCCACCGCAATCCCGGCGGGCGAGCTCCCAGTCGGGGTAACTGCATGGGGGCTAATAACCGGGAATGTGCCGTAAGCATACTGGCTCACTCGGTTGCCAGCCCTTTCGGTGCCCCAGACCTTGTCGTGCGAGTCCAGTGCCAGTTTGTAAGGCTCGTTCGGGATGCATGTGTCCGTGAAGCACGACTGGATATCTATCCATTTGTTGTCTGTTGGCGTGAACCACGTCACTTTGTCGTTCGCCGTCTGTGCAAAATACACACCCGATCCGGCCGCCACAATACCATAGGGCTTGCCGTCAAGCGTCGGAACGGTATACTCTGCGAAAGAATAGTCTGTGGTAGAAGTCACAACTAGCCGGCCAATCTGGTTCGCCGCCATCTCGGTGAACCAGATGCTACCATCTGATGCGCGATCCAGATCTGCGGGATAGCTAGCGGCTGTGAGCACAGCAAAAGTGATCACCTGGCCTGTCTCCGGGTCGAGACGGGCGATCGAGTTTGCTCCAGCTTCGGTGAACCAGATAAAGCTCCCGTCCGAAACTAGGTTCAACGGACGGCTGCCTGCCGTCAAGGTGTATTCTTGAAAAGTGTATATGGCAGTGTCAGTATAGTTCAACCGGCCAATCCGGTCTGCGCCCGACTCGGTGAACCACACTTCCTGGTGGCCCACATTTTGGACGACGGTCACATCCGTCGGATCAGCGCCGCCGGTTGGAAGTGTAAGGGTGAAGCCAAAGGAAGCTCCGGCCGGATCGAACCGGTAGACATAGGCCTGACGTCCAGAGAGAGGCGCCGAGGGTGCCGCGAGCCCGGTCCCCATCGCTAGCCGACCTCCTATAAGAAACGCAACCATCACAGCAAGTGCCACTACGCTCATTATCATTAGAGTTGAGCGCCGAGTTCGAGCCTTCATCTTTTCACCTCCAAGCGGCGCGGTAGCAAACCGGCACCGACATGTTCCCGGCACGCTACACCAGCATCAACACTGCACCAACCGATTGCTATCGCGGGGGATATCCTAATACAGCCAAGCCATCATCAGCCTAATTCCGATGCACATCAAAGCCAGGCCAGCCAGCCATCTGACTTGCAGACGCGCCGTCTAGCCTCGTTGCCCTTGCGAACGCATTAGCGCCAGCGCGGCTCCACCCGCAATCAAGACCAAACCAATGACTGGCAACAGCCAATTGTGGTTTGGCGCGTTAGTTGCCGGTGCGGAAGTAGGCGACCACGTCGGCGCCGGGGCGGACGTATTGGAGACAGATAGAGCCATCGGCTGCGTCGACTCTGCAACGATTTGCGTCGGCACAGGCGGAGGCGGTACAGTTGGTGTCACTACCACCGAGGGCACACTGGTCGCCGTCGGCGTCATCGAGTTTGCAGGAAGCACGCGCGCAACCGCAGGTGTCTCGGTAAGACTCATTGGAGCAAGGGTGACCGTGCCGACAATAACGGGCGTAATTCCCACAGGTTGGGTCGGCGGCGCTAACGTTACAGTAGACTTGTCTTTACTTTCTTCCGTCGGAGCTGGGGCAGGCCTGGTTCGCGTGGGCACAGTACCTCCCCGCCCTGGAGCCGGCCCAGGTGACGCCCTGGCCGTTGTGCCATAGGCCAATCCAAAAAGAATCGCTCCTATCGCAAAAACAGCCATCAGGCGGTATCTCTTTCGTCTTTCCACTGTCTTCCCAGATAGAGCGGCTCGGTTCAATTCGACGACGTTCGCCGCATCATCAAGCCAGCATAGACCAGCAAAGCGGCGCCCGCCGCCAACGCCAGCGGAACTATCGGAAGCTCGGCGCCCGCCGCAGGCAGCATTTGTGGCAAAGCGGCCGGCGCAAGAGCCGCCGTGGGCGTGACCCAGGGCGTGGGCGTCGGTCCGAGCAACGTCGACGTTGGCGTAGGCGTGGGCGTCGGTCCGAGCAACGTCGACGCCGGCGTAGGCGTGTCTTTTGCTTCCTTCGTCGGAGGAGCGACCGGCGTCCTGGAGGGAATCGTCTGCCAGGCCGGGCTTTGCCCCGGCGCGGCCCACACAAAAGTGGTGGATGCCAATCCCATCAGGATGGCTCCAACCGCCAGAACGATCAAGATTCGACGGAACAGCATACCCTGCCTCCTATACAACATCAGGCTACTAAAGCCTGCCTGGGTCAACTGGCGCGCGCGATTGCCAGGCTTGCACTCCAAACAAAACGGCCAGAGCGGCCCAGGCCACGCGCTGCCACCAGCTTCCACCACTGGCAGCTACACCTAAACAAAAGGTAACCGCTGCCCACGAAAAGGGTCGAATAAACATAGGCGCGTTCAACACCTGGCGCATGGGCTTGCCATGCGACCTGGCATGGTAGTCGAAATAGCTCAGGGCCGCCAGCATTCCAGCCAGCCCCAGGATCCACAAACCATTCGTCACCACGCCTAACCAATCAATCATGTTCACCGCCCGTGATTATACCACGTTGCGCTCGCTGCCAGTTCACCGACATGAGCGCCAGCAGCCACCACCAGAACAGGCCGGGCTTGGAGCCCAAGGCGACCACATCGGTATTGCTATAGACAAAGTGAGCCAGCAACCCGGCAGCGATCCCTACCGCCAACACGCGCTGGCCAAGCGGCGCGACCGACCGCCAGACCTGAATCGTCATCACTACTGCCAATAACCACATCGCCAGGTAAGCGATCAAGCCGGGGATACCCAGGTCAAGCGCAGCCTGCAAAAGATGATTGTGTGCATGCGCAATGTCTTGATCGGGCGAGATCATGAACAGCGGATAAAGCGCCGACACCACACGCCTAAAAGTGTTCATGCCCATCCCCGTGAACGGGAAATCCTGAATACCATACAACGCGCGCGACCATATCTCTGCGCGACCGTTAACCGTGGTGAGCGCTGTGCCTTCATTCGTCACCACATCCCACACGCGCGCCGGGCCAATCCACAGCGTAGCCGTCAATGCCGCCACCGCCGCGCCACAGGCAATCAGTCGCCAAGTGCGCCCCGCCACGAGCAACAGCAACAACACGCCGGCAGCCAGCCCGAGCAGCCCGCCACGCGACTGGGTGAGCATCAGCGTTCCTGTCGTCACAAGGGCGACCACACCGGGTGCCAGCGCCACCCATCTGCGCTTCCCATCGCCTGGCCTGAATGCCAGCCACGCCGCCAGCGCCCAGGCCAATAACGTAGACCATTCCAGCGCGCCCGCCAGCTCGTTGGGTGAAAAGCCCGGTTCGGCGCCGGGCAGGCCCTTGATCACGCGAGGCAAGCGATTCGTGATCAACCCCAAAACAGGCAACTTGGTTGTCCAATTGACGCCCAGCAAGCCCATCACCGACAACCCTAGCCCGCCAACCAGGAACATACCAACGGCAATCCACAACCTTCGCCCAGAATCGGCATATTCGGCGACAGCATAGTAGATCGCCACACCCAGCACCATGCCCGCAATCTTGGGCAGGCTGAAGGCGATGTCAAACGTGGCATACAGGCTCACCAACACCATCACCAACATGAGCAGGACAGCCCAATCCAGCGGCGTGCGGCGGATCACACGTCCATGCCCAATGCGGCGCGCCAGCCAGATGAGCGGCACCACCAGCATCACGGGCGTCCACGCAGCGCGAGGGAAAAGCAGGAACGGCGTTGCCATCGCGAGCAACAGCGGTTCCAGCTTCACTACCAAGCGCGCCAATCTGGTGAGCGCAACACCACGGCGCGCGCGCACATCTAATGATGGCGACCCTTTAGATTTCATCTACCGTCTTCCCGGCCCGTCTCATCGAGCCAGAACATAGTTCACCAGGATTTGCTGGTCCGTGTTTAGCTTCAAATTGAACTCGAGCGCAGCACCCGATTGAGCTGTGGGGCGAGGAACCGTTTCTATTGCAAGCGCTCCGGATGGGAGCGTCACCGTCACCCTGAACGGCAAATCACCCGTGCCCGACTGTTTTTGCAGCGTAAGCAGATAACGCTGGTGTCCGGCAGTAGAAACAACCACAACTGGCAAATCGTATTCGATATGCGTCTGTAATGACTGGCCATACTCGACAACAAAGAACTGCCCCAATACGGACCGGCCGGCTTCGTCGGGCTGCGCTTTGGCCTTGCCATCGGCTGGCTGACCACTGAGCAAGTATGCGCCCGGCACAGTCCGCTTGGCGCTAGATACCAGACGACTGCCCCGCGGTACCATCAGCCGCAGATAATCATAATAACAGCGCTGCATCAGCTTGTCGTAGGTCACATCCGCGTCGTACTGAATCATGACCTGACACAACACACCCGACTGCGTGCCGAGGTGTTTATAGTCCACCGTCACAGCGGCGCGTCCCGTCCCATCCGGCTGTAGCGTCACGCGATAGTCCACGCGCTCGTCAATCAAAGGATTGACCTTGCTGTAGCCCACGTTGGCATCCACCAGCATCAGGAAATCCCCGTGATCGGAGCGTATTGCGCCATCCCACTTTAGGCGTGTCAGCTCCGCCGCCTCGGAGCCAGTGCTGTAAATCATCACCTGGCGCTGACGCAGCGCGTCAGACATCCCCAATCCCAGGCCCGTCCAGTTGACGCCGCCGGAGGCCAGCCGGTCCATCATCGCGCGCACCGTAGACGCGATGAATTTTTTCCGATTGTACAGCCACGCCGTCGTGTCGCCGCCCTTGGCCGGCTCCCACGCTTCCCGGAACATTTGCTCGGCATTCGCAGCCGTGAGCGGCTCTGGCATTCCTTCCACCGTCAATGGTTCCAGAGATGAGATCAAAGTCCGAACGAGCTTTTGATTGACGCCGATCACACCGTAAATCTGCTCAGGCCGCGAGATTTGATACAAGCTGATGACGTCCCGTGCAGAGGTGGGGAAATCGGGCGACCAATTAGCGTCGCGCATGACCCACAAATCCAGGCTCATGTACTCCAACAGTTGCCAAGGCGGATCGGGGTAAGGCTTGGTGAAATCATCCACCGCATAGCTATCCTGGAATGTTTGTGTGACCACCGCGCCATGAGAAATCACCACGCGGCCGACCGTGCTAATGAACCCGCCAGTAGGTCGCAGTTCATCCGAGTTCTGCACCAACACCAGGTATGTGCGCGGGCTGTCGCGCCCCAAAAGCTCCGGCGCAACCAGCGCGCCGCCCACGCCCTGTTGAGCCAGCATCATGAGTGTGTCCGCACGCTCGACGAGCCGCTCAACACGCGGCGAAAGTGGCCGCTGGATGTGCGCCATCACTGCGTTGGCTGTGTCAAGATGGACGGCGGCGCTTTGCAGCGCCGGGCGCGCCGTCACCAGCGCATCGAGCACGCGCGGCAAGGTAGACATCGAAAACGACGCGAGCGAGATGTCGTTCAACGCCGGGGCAAGTGCTGCCAGCACCTCGTCGCCCGCGCTGACGGCTTCACATGCCGCATCCATCAGCGGTCCGATGGCAGCCAGGTCGCCGCCCAATCGCTCGCCCAGCCACAAGAGCGGCCTCAACTCGCCGCGCAACTCTGTCAACTCCTGGCGTGCGCCGTGCACTTGTTCTGCCAGCGGGACCAGCTTGACTTGCCGTGGCTCGGCCGCCATCGTCTGCAGGCGCGTAGCACGGTCGCGTAATGAAAATGCCAACTGTCCCACGCGCCAGCCCCACACACCCATCACAACCAGCAGAATTGCCAGTGCGCCTAACAACAACCAGTGGGTTTTATGTCGAAATGATCTGCTCATTCTGTGCCAGAGAGTAATAGCATTTCAGAACCGAAGGCTAATCCTGCCTGTGCTCTACGGATTGTTTTCGAAACATGATATAGTCTTGCACCCAATCAGCAGGATAATGCTCTACGCTTGCCCCCCAAACAGGCAAGTTTGCTCTTGAAAACTGTGCGACAGGTTGGTAAAGTTTGTTGAACGGAGCACTGCCCATCAACTTTACGGTGCTTTGTGTTGCATTCAAAAAAAGATAATCCGGCCAATAGGTCTGAATCACATCTGTTTCAGTAGAGGACAAAGCGGCGGGCCAGACGAGTCCAGCGAGATCATAGATGCGAGCATTGGAATAATATCCGATCACGCCAATGTCATACGCTAGAATCGAAGTATTCTCTCGAGTGTTATCTCTGCACCATGCCTTCAGGGGTTCGTAAACCTGTCGAGTCACAGCACTCGGGCCAAGCCTGACCCATACGAACATCCAAACCGCCACACATAACCCGGCTATGAGAGGACAGCTCCATTTTAGCGCGAACGCCTGCCTGAGCCTAGACCATCTCGCGATCAGGTCTATACCACCGAGTGTAGCTAACAGCACGATGGCATAGTAGATAGGCTCACCGTACCATGACCATATCTTGGGCCGAGCCACTATATAGGTTGCTAGATAGATGACACTCCACATGCCGACGATCTTTGAAAAACCCGCCCGCCTGACTGACACGACGAATCCCCAAGTGGCAGGCAGAATTAGCAGGGCAATCAACGGGTCGGGCGCTAAGAGCTGTCTGAGCATGTCCAGAAGCAATGGTTTTGCCAAATCTGATTTGGCAATGACAGATTGAGGAAGGACCTGTCCGTAAAACGAAAAGATCAAAATCGACGGCACGGCCAGAACCATGCTGGCGAAGAGTCCCAATCGAAAAGCGTTCGACCTTTTTCCAGAGAACCACTCTATAGCGCACAACAAGCCCAGCAGCACCAAGGCTTCAGGCCGCAGAAAGTAGCAAATTGCTGCAAGGATAACGGCAGAACGCTTGAACTGGCGAAGATAGAGCAGAATGGATAGAACGCAACCGACCAGGTACAGGTCCATCTCCATCCCGCCAACGCTGATTCGCGTCATGATCGGACTGATGGCAAGGAGGGCACCCAATATGGCTCCAAAGACTTGTCTTTCGTTCTTGGGCACAGTGCACAGCGTGACGCAAAACACAACGGCGTCCAGAACAATGTTCATAACCACTACCGTCTGCGGCATAGGCAGACCCAGCACATAGAACAACGAAACTAGAAGGCCGAACCCTGGCGTGGTGGTACCTAACACCCATTCACCGGGATGATAAACAAAGCCATTCCTCGTGGCCAGATTTCTGGAATACCGAAACGTGATAAAAGCATCGTCATATACTGGTAAAACAAGACTTGCAATCCACCGGCATATGAGAAGGGCCGCTCCCATCCAAATAAACGGCCATAGCTCTTCCGACGTTGCAATCGTGACAATCTTGCGGCGCAGAGCCGCATAGCTGCCTGTCATCACTCCTCGCATTGCAACCACGGCGGTGTTGTTTCTGTTGGGCGGCACACCGGGCGGCCGGGATTCAACGGTACCAGTTCTCCCACGTCTTGCGCGTCCAATGCAATCAGGCCGGTAAAGCCACGCTGCAAGCGGACGTTGTACCAGCCATACCCCAACAAGTCTTGATTCACTATAGCCAGATCGGGCCGCCTTCGCTCAACAAACGCGCCCACCCACAACGCAAAAGTGTGACGCTCGTCGGAGGTCACCACAATGGCGCGTGGAGGCGCTTCATTCATCACACCATTCACAAAATCACGCGCAGCGTGGTCGGCGCGCAAATCCTGCGTCGACCAGTTACGCATCAGTGTGAAAGTTGGAAGCGCCAGCATCAAGAGTGCAAGCCCCACACTCGCCCCAACTTTTCCACTGGTTGGCAAGAAGCTTGACCTCACATGGCCCCACCCTACGCCAATCCAAACGGCAAACACCACCAGCGCCGGGATGAGATAGACTTGCGAGTCCCACGTGTTGTAGCCTACCGCAAAAATTGCTAGCGCCAGTACTGCGACCAGCAAGTCCATCGCGCGCCATCTGTCGCGTTCCCACAACGCAGAGCATCCCCACAGGCCGATCATAACGCCGATCCACGTAAAGCTATCTGCAAGGAGGCGCGTCGCAGAAGCAATGCGTTGGCCGATCCATGGACGGGGAACCGCGAACGCATAACCTCGATACAAGTCCGCGCTCACCAGCCACCAAAATCCCTTCAGTGTGCTGGCATCCCCCCATCCCACTGCCGCGCTCGACGTGAACGGCAAATACGCTAACGGCAACAGGCCAATCAAGAATCCCGTCACGGCGCGTACGAGCACCGTTCGCGCACTTTGCCCTTTGGCCCAGGCAACGCAAGCCTGCAACGCCAGCGGCGCGAGTGCAATGAGGGTCAAGTGATGCGTCAGTCCCAGGCCCAACGCCGCGCCCAACATCAGCGGGCGAGGCTTGCTCCGCAGGCTCAAGCCGACGATCAACGCGGCCAACAAGGCCATCAACGCATAGACTTCGGTGATGACAGCCTGTGACCATAAGAGTGGCGCGAAAGCCAGTGAGAGTCCCGCCGCCAATGCAGGCAGCGGCCCGCTCTCTTCAACAGCCCACGCTACCAGCGCTGCCGCTCCCGCCGCCGCCAACGCCGACAGAAGATTGTAGCGAAGGGGAATCGAGCCGACAGGCGGAATTGCCACAGCTCGACCCATGAGTGAGTACAGCGGATAGCCCGGCGGATGAGCCGCGCCCCCCCTGTAGCTGGACGCAATCAGGTCGCCGCCATCCGAGCCATTGTGCGCCCACGTGAGGCCCGGCGCGAGCGTGAGCAGATAAACCGCCAGCGCCATCAGCCCGACAAGAATCGGGACGATGACCTTGCGAAGGTTATCCGAAAGCGACTTGCCCATTCCTCAACCCTTCGCACGGCTTTCGTCAGCGTGACTTGGCCCACGTCACCGTTTGAGTCTTGCGGATGTAACGGACGAAACCCATCAGGCTGGTGGCGTTGGCAAAGCAAAAATAAAACGGCACCTGTGCGGGCCACCAACGCAGGCCCGCTCCCTGCAGACCGTAACCGAGCAGGGCCAGCGCATAAAAGATCACCTGCGCCGCCATCATCCAACGATAGAACGTCAAATGCAGCAAGCCCAGGTTAGCAACAAACGTTGCCATCATAAAAAATGGCGCGAGCCACCTCAGCACTTTGTGCGAGATGTATTGAATCGCCGCCAGTCCGTGCAAAGGGTTGAGCATATCCTTGAGCCGCCCAATCGCCTGAAAGCCGCCGGCTGCCATCCGCACCCGCCTGCGCCATTCCATCGCCAGCGAAGGCGAAGCCTCTTCCCACGCGATCGCGCCCGGCTCGTACACCACGCGCCAGCCCTGCGCCACCAGCTTCATCGTCAACACGAAATCTTCAATGAGCAAGTCATTATCTAACGGCTGATACAACTCGCGCCGGATGGCGAACAGCTCACCAATCGCGCCAATGGCCGTGTTGATCTTGGAATCGAGCCGCTTGAGGTATGCCTCGTAGCGCCAGTACGCGCCCTCGCCTTGCGCCTGGACACTCGCCGCGCGCTTGATGCGCTTCTCGCCGCCCGCGCACGCCACCTTAGGGTCGGCCAGGTTGGCGACCAACATCCGAATAGCCTGTGGCTCGAGTATCGCGTTCGCATCGGAAAAGACCAAGACCTCGCCCAAAGCAAACGGCGCAGCGCGGTTCATCGCTGCAATCTTGCCGCGCCGTTCCAATTGATACAACAGCTTGACGCCGCGCAACGTGTACCCGCTCACAATCTCGCATGTGCGGTCGTTCGAGCCGTCAGCCACCACCACGATCTCCAACTTGCCAGGTGGGTAATCGAGCTCCAAGCAGTTGTCGAGTTTCTCGGCGATCACCGCTTCTTCGTTGTACGCGGGGATGATGAACGTGACGGAGGGCGTGATCGGTTGACGCAGAACCGGGCGGTTGATAAATCGCGCGAGCAGCGTGATGAGAATACTATAACCGACAAAGGTATACGCCACGGTCAAACCCGACAGCCAGAAGACGACCATCGCTATCAACGCCCATGCGCTCACGCCACGTACCCCGCCACTATGAAGCAAACAGCTTGTTCAACAGCTCGCGTACTGAATAGTCGCGCAGCACTCGCAACAAAGAAGCGGCGCGCTGCCAGAGGGCCAAGGCCCCTATCACAATCAGAGGCGCCACCGTAATCACATTGAGCAAGATTCCGAAACCCATTGCCACTGTTTGAGACACACCATACTCGCCCAGCACGACCACGGCAATAACGTGCATCACCCCCACCAACGCCGGGGGCGAGGGTACGATATTGCTGAACAAGAGAGTGATGATCAACACCACCCCTGCGGCGACGGGCAAATTAAGCCCAAAGGCAGTAAAAAGAGTCAGCATGTTCAAAAGTGAAAGCAGCCAAGCCATCGTCGTCCAAAACAACGCCCGCACCAGGCAGCTCGGATTTGTCAGTGTGCCAAATGCGTCCAGCATAGTGTGGGCCACGTGCAGCAATCCAGCTCGCCATCGTTGCGGCAGCCATCCACCCCAGGCCAGGATGTGTGCTAACGCCTTTTCTACCCAGGCGCGCAAGTACCATATGAGCGCCAGGCCTATCACGAGCACCCCACCGATCACAAACAGGCCAACGGCTCGTTCCGGCAGCCAAGCGGGCGCCATAGCCAGCATCACCATTGAAAGCGCCATCAATCCGGCGGCTACCAGGTCAAAGGATTTTTCCACAACAATGGTAGATAACGTCGTCGCGCCTGGCTGGCCCGATTGTTTCATCAACCCAATCCGCACCAACTCACCCACCCGAACGGGGATGACGACGTTTACCATCTGGGATATGATGAGTGCAGAGAATACCTCGCGGAACGAGGTGCGGTGCTCCGAGATCCCGTACAATGCGCTCCATCGGGCCGCCTTGGACAGCGCCACGCCAATAACGCACACGAGCGAAATCAGCACCCAGGCATAATGGGCGGTAGCAAGGGATCGAAGGACCAAGTGCAAATCGAGGCCGCGCACGGCCCAAGCCAAAGTGAGCGCGCCAATGAGAAGGCCAACGGCAAGCTGAGTCAATATCCAGGAGCGGCGTGCGGGTAAACGAGTTGAGGTTGACAAAGAATCCATGCGTCCAATGTATCCAGGTACTGCGCCCTTGCCTCGCGGGCGCGAGCGCGACGCCGATTATACCACACCTTGTTATCACCACACACAGCGGCTTGACGGTTCGGAGCAAAGCTGGTATCTTCGCCTCATTGTCCACTCAATGGAGGAATCGTGAGCCGAATCACTTATGCAGATGGAACACCCAATCAACAGCGCAACAGCCTGCGCCGCGCGATTGCCGAAGTCTTGCGGCGGATGAGCAGCAAATCCAGCGTGGATGCCGAAGTCAAAGACATGGCGGCCTTTATTGTCTTTTCACTGCGCGAGATTGCCGCCTCGGTGGACAGATCCGCCCAGGCCTGGGAAAAGCGTGACTATTATCTCAAGGCGGATGTCTTCCGGCGCGACTGGGCCTGGGTCGAGTCAGCGGCTAATCGCCTGCACGCCGCACTCTGCGAGGAACGCTGGGGCGATTTGCCAGTGGAGCTGGCGCAGCTGACGCCTCAATTCGCCGATGTGCGTGTGACCCAATTGACTCGCCCCACAACGCTCTGGCAGGGCTGCTACCAGCGCCTCATGCAACCGCGCTAGCCGCTCCCCGGTTGGCAACAACCCCCAAACGCTGATATACTAGTGCATGCCATGTGCTGCGTGACTTGCCTTTCACGCAGCATGCTGCCCGGTTCATTCAGGCTGCAACAGTCAGGGAGTAACGACTATGAGCAACCCGATCCGCGTCGTGTTGGCTGACGACCATGCCGTCGTCCGCAAGGGCATCCGGCAGTTTATGGAAGAGGCCGGCGACATCACGGTGGTGGCTGAGGCCGCCGACGGCGATGCCGCGCTGGAAGCCATCCGGCGCGAAAAGCCCGACGTGGCCGTGTTAGACATTCAGATGCCGCGCCGCACCGGCATCGAGGTGACGCGCGCGGTGCGCGACGAACGGCTGCCGGTGGGCGTGCTCGTGTTGACCGCCTACGACGACGACCCTTACGTACAGGCCGTGCTGGAAGCCGGCGCAAACGGCTACGTGCTCAAGAATGCCTCTAGCGACGAAATCGTCCAGGCTGTTCACACCGTCAACGAAGGCCAGATGGCGCTTGACCCGGCAGTGGCGCGCAAGATTGTATCACGCTGGATGAGCGCCGGCCAGACCCCACCGGAACCAGCCGAAGCGCGTCCTACCCCGCGTGAGATGGAAGTTTTAAAGCTGCTCACGCGCGGCCTTACGAACAAAGCCATCGCCGCACAGATGAAGATCAGCGAGCGAACGGTACAAGGGCACATTGCCAGCCTTTTCGAAAAGCTCAGCGTCAGTTCGCGCACAGAGGCCGTCGTCCGCGCAGCGCAGTTGGGCTGGGTCAGCCTGGAACAAGCAAAACGCCCATGACGAAGGATGAATGACCACCCTCTTCCGCCTTTATCTTTCCGCCTTCACCCTTCTCGTCGCGCTGCTGGCCTGCTCGCCAGTGCCCACGCTCGTCAGCATCCCATCCACCATCACGCCCGCCGTCATCGCCCCGGCTACCGGCACGGCGACCGCGCCGATCTCTCCCATTGTGACTGCAACTGCCATCAGCTATCCGCCATCCGCCATCAGCCATCCGCCATCCGCCACACCTGCACTGCGCGCAGGCGCAAGTGTCGGCAATCCTCTGCCATCCATCGTCACCGAAGTTGACCTGGGCGTGAGCTTTGAGCAGCCGCTCCAACACGCTCTCGCGCTCGATCCAGAAGGCGGGCACATCTTTGTCGGTGCGCCGCCGACGCTCACGCTCGTCCTTTCCGCCGACGACCTGAGCCGCACACCTGCACTGCGCGCAGGCGCAAGTGTCAAGACGCTGCCCGTTGGCGGCGACCTGGCGCTTGACAGCGCACGAACGCGCCTTTACGTGGGCGCGCCCGACGGCGTAGCGGTGTTCGACCTGGACTCGCTCGAACGCATCGGAACGATTCCTGTGGTAGCCGGCCGCTTTGGCAGCACACCGGTTGTGGATACCAGCACACCTGCACTGCGCGCAGGCGCAAGTGTCGGCAATATCTTTGTCGTCCGCAACGGCGTGTATACAGTTGACCCGGTATCGCTGCAAGTGACCGGGCGCATCTCGGGCACGTTTCCCATTTCCCTCACGAGCGCGTTTGCCGTAGACGCCGCGTTCGATGCGGAGCGCCGACTGCTTTACACTAGCCTCAACAACGGCATCCCCGGCTCCAACAATGGCAACACGCTGATGGTCTACAGCCTGCGCACGAACGAGACGGTCTACCGCGACGACGAGCGCAGCATCATTTCATTGCAGGCCGACGAACGCAGCGGACTAGCCTTTATCGCGCGCAGCCGCACACCTGCACTGCGCGCAGGCGCAAGTGTCAACCTCACCTCGCTCAGTGTGCTGGCGAACGAGGGCAGCAGATGGAAGTCAGCGCTGCGCATCAACAGCATCGCCGGAACGGTCAAGGCCGACATACAGCGTGGGCGCATCTATGTAGCCGATGCAAGAGAACCGAGTTCGCGTCTGCTCGTGCTGGACGCGCTAACCGGCGCACTTGTGGCCGATGTGCCGTTGCCGCGTGCGTACACACTCTCTGCGTTCGACGCCGAAAACGACCAACTGTATCTCCTCTCGCCGGACGGTCATCTGCTGGTAATGAAGGGACACGGCGAAGGTGCGCCTGCGCCTCAAGCCTTTGAGCCTTCCGGCTCGTTGACGGGCAGTGTGGCCTGGATTGCGTCCTCGCCCGACTATGCAAACGACAAGACATTGTTTGCCGCGTGGACGCCGAACCGCCCCCAAATGTCTGGCGGGCCGCTGGGGTCACAGGCCGGGCAACTGTTCGCCAGCACGGATGGCAGCTTGACCTGGGGCAGAGTTCGGGGTGGACTGCCGCAGCATCTGTTCGTCAATGCGCTTGCTTTTTCGCCGGACTATGCGCGTGACCAGACGTTGTTCGCGGCACTCCTTTCGCCTGAAGGGCGCGGCGGCGGACTGTACGTTTCGAGCGACGCCGGGCGCTCGTGGCGACCCGCGACGCAAGGGTTGGACGATTGGGCCGTGGCCGAGTTGGCCGTTGCGCCAGGCTTTCCGTTCAACCGCACCGTGTTCGCCTTGACCTGGCAGACTGGGCTGTTCCGCTCGACGGACGGCGGGCAGACGTGGCAGCGCACGCCGTATCGCGCAACCGCTCCTGCTACGATGAACGCGCGGACACTCGCCATCTCGCCAGACTATGTGAACGACCATACGCTCGTCGTAAGTGCGGGGGACAGCACGTCAATCTCACGCGATGGCGGCGAGAACTGGTGGACGCTCGTGGAGAACCGCGCGAGCTCGCTGGTCTTGGCGCACGACGGGTCACTCATGGGCAGCTTTGCCGACGTGGGCGTGCTCCGCTCCCAAGACCTGGGCGCGACGTGGCAGGCCGCTTCGCGCGGTCTGCGCCTGGATGCGACCAGTCACCTCGCGCTTTCGCTCTCGCCGGATTTCCCGCGCGATCAAACTGCGCTGGCGCTCTCCCAGTCTTTCGAGCAATCGGCGCTGTATCGAACGACGGACGGCGGCGCAAGCTGGCAGGTGCAAGTTTCCAACTGGGCCGGTACAGCCAGAATCACCGCGCTGACCTTTTCGCCTGACGGATCGCTGTTCTTGGGGCTGAGCGATGGGCAGGTGAGATCTGTCAAGGCGAGTGAACTCAAATGGACCAGTGCTCCAGCGGCGCTGGACAAGCTCAACGTGGAAGCTATCGCCGTCTCGCCCGATTTCGCCAACGCCCCGCCTGCCGGCGCGCTCTTGATCGGCAGCGCGCGAGCGGGTATTTTCATCTCGACCGACGGCGGGCGAGCGTGGCAAGAGACGACCTTCCCTGCGCGCGACATGGGCGCAAACCACATCCAACTGGCGCTTTCACCGGATCACGCCAACGACCGGATGATTTTTGCGGCAGCGGGTGGGCAAGTATTCCGATCGAACGACGGCGGCGCAGACTGGCAAGTTCTTTCATCGGGTCTGGGCAGCTTCTTTCCCGCGTCGTCGCTGGCGGTCTCGCCACAATTCACCAGCGACCACACGGTACTCTTGGGCGGCAGCGCCCGCGCGCCGCGCGTGATGCGCTCCACCGACGACGGCCAGACCTGGGTCGTATCCAGCGGTCTGGGGCCAAGCAACGGCGTTATCGCACTCGCGTTTGTGCCGGGCAACGGGCGTGTGGCGTATGCGTGGGCCGACCAGGCCGGGTTGTATCGCAGCGGCGACGCGGGCGCAACGTGGACACGCGTGTTCAGCCCGACCCCCAGGGTACCCTTAATGGGTACGAGCACGGCCAGTTGGGGACTGCAATCGCTTGCCATCTCGCCTGACCTGGCGCGCGACCGGTTGATGTTCGCCGGCTTTGTGGGCGCAGAGAATTTCCGCCGCTCGGCCGATGGCGGCGCGACGTGGCATCCTTCGGTCAACGGTCTGCCGCCGGGGTTGATCTGGGGCAGCGCCATCGCCCTCTCGCCCGATTTTACACGCGACAAAACGATTTACCTGGGCACGGACAGGGGCGTGTTCCGCTCCGACGAGGGTGGCGCGACATGGGTCAAGCTTCCGAATGTAGGACTGCCGCAAGCGGGAGTGCTTTCGCTGGCGCTTTCGCCCAACTTTATCTCGGATCACACCCTCTTTGCCGGGCTGGCTGAACGCGGGTTGTACGTTTCCACCGACGGAGGCGCGACGTGGAAGGCGGCGAGATAATAGCACTACGCTTCACGCATCACTTACGATCTCTATACGATTTGCCCACTCCCGCCAAATCTGAAGTATAATATTTCTATCCTATCAGCGACAGGAGGTACGAATGCCGCAGTATGCGTTTTTCAAGGGCCAGATTGTTCCCATTGAAGACGCCAAGATCAGTATCATGACGCATGGGTTCAACTATGGCACCGGCTGCTTTGAGGGTATCCGGGCGTACTGGAACCCCATCGAAGAACAACTCTACATTTTCAAGCTGCTGGAACACTATGAGCGCTTTCTGCTCTCCAGCCGCATCCTCTTGATGAACCTGCCTTTCACCGCCCAACGCCTGGCCGAAATCACCGTCGAGCTGGTGCGCCTGGAAGGCTACCGCGAAGACACGTACATCCGTCCCGTAGCCTACAAAGCCGACGAAGGCATCGGCGTAAAACTGCACGGGCTAAGCGATCAAGTCTCCATTTTTGCTACGCCGTTTGGCCGCTACATTGACACTGAAACTGCCCACGCGGGCGTCTCGTCGTGGCGGCGCGTTGACGACAACTGTGTGCCCGCGCGCGCCAAGATCACGGGCGCCTATATCAACGCGGCGTTCGCCAAGACGGAGGCCGTGCTCAACGGCTACGACGAAGCCATTGTTCTCACGCAGGACGGCCACGTTTCCGAAGGCAGCGCAGAGAACATCTTTATCGTGCGCGACGGCGTGCTGATTACGCCGCCGATCACCGACAACATCCTCGAGGGCATTACGCGCAAGGTCATGCTCGAGCTCGCCCGCGAGGAGCTGGGCTTGCAGGTCATGGAGCGCTCCATTGACCGCACCGAATTGTACGTGGCCGATGAAGCGCTCTTTTGCGGGACGGGCGTGCAGGTGGTCGCCATTACTAAAGTAGACCATCGTCCGGTGGGCACAGGGACGCTCGGCCCCATCGTCAAGGCGTTGCGCGACCTGTACTTTGGAGTGGTGCGCGGCAAGGTGCGCAAGTACCGCCGCTGGTGCACGCCGGTATACGCCAGCGTGCCAGAACTCGCCAGGGCGTGAAACTAGGCCAGTGGGTGTACAAGAGGCGCTGAATGGAATGGAACATCCAGCCTCGCCTGGGTAACTGGGTGGGGATTAGCATCATCCTGTGGCTGGTCAGCCTGGACGCGGTCCTGATCTGGATCGCGGCCCAACTGCCCACCATCACCGTCATCACGTTCATCCTCGTGCTGCTGGCGCTGGCCTCACTGCCCATCATCGCGCCGATTATCTATTCGCTGGTGGGGCTGAACCGCGCACAGTACGCGCTCGACCGCAACCTGCTGACGATCCGTTGGGGCGCGGTGCAGCAAATCATCCCCATGGCTTCCATCCGCAAGGTGCTGCACGGCTCGGAAATCGCCGGGCAGATACGCCACTTCCGGGGCGGGCGCTGGCCCGGCCACTGGGTGGGCCAGGCGGAAGTCAAGGAGGTGGGGCCGGTTCTATTCTACGCGGCCGGCGGACCGGACCAGCAGCTCGTCATCGTCACGCCGGGGCTGGCGTATGCCATCACGCCGGCTGACCTGGCCGGCTTTGTCGAGGCATTCGACCAACGCCAAAAGATGGGGCCGACACAGCGTGTGGAGCAAATGTCCATCCAGCCCGAACTCTATGACTGGCCGCTGTGGACTGACCAACTGGCGTTAGGGCTGGTGGGACTGGCCGTGATCGCCTGCCTGCTGTTGTTCGGCTATACCTGCCTGCGCTTCCCTGAACTGGCCCCGCCTGTGGCGATGCACTTTGATGCCTCAGGTGCGCCTGACCGCTTTGGGCCTCGCCTCCAGGTGTTTACTCTGCCGCTCATCGGGCTGATGGCGCTGGGCGCAAATGTCATTGCTGGCGTGCCAATGTACCTGCGCGAACGCGTGGGCGCGTACCTGCTGTGGGGCGGCGCCCTCGTCGTCCAGGTGCTGGCCTGGATCGCGGCAGTGGGCATTCTCAGCTAAGACCGGACACATGCCCACACACCTGCACTGCGCGCAGGCGCAAGTGTCACCCCTCGCCGGTATCCGTGTCCTCGACCTTTCGCGCCTGTTGCCAGGGCCTTACTGCACACTGCTCCTGGCCGACCTGGGCGCCGAGGTCATCAAGATCGAGACTCCGCTCGTGGGCGACTATGCGCGGACCGTCACCGATTTCGGCGGCCCGGCGATGTTCGAGGCCGTCAACCGCAACAAGAAAAGTGTGGCGATCAACTATCGCCACTCACGCGGCAAAGCGATACTGCTTCAACTGGCGCAGACCACTGACGTGATGATCGAGACGTTCCGTCCTGGCGCGGTCAAGCGGTGGGGAATTGACTATGAGGCAGTGTCTCTGGTCAATCCGCGCATCGTGTACTGCTCGCTATCCGGCTATGGGCAGGACGGGCCGTACGCCCATCGCGCCGGGCACGACCTCAACTACCTCGCCCTCGGTGGGCTGCTGGCGCTCAACGGAACGCCAGGCGGGCCGCCGATTCCACCGGGCGTTCAGATTGCCGACCTGTCGGGCGGGATGCTGGCCGCGATGGCCATCCTCGCGGCGCTGGTGGGACGCTCCGGCACAGGCCAGGGTACTTTTCTAGATGTGGCGATGTTGGACGCGGTCGCCTCATGGGCCGCGCCGATGGCAGGAGTCATTCAGGCAACATCTGCCGACGGCCAGAGCCCGCGTGGGCGGATGCCGCTTTCGGGCGGATTGCCCTGCTACAACGTGTATGAAACCGCCGACGGAAGATTTATCAGCCTGGGCGCATTGGAGCCGCACTTTTGGACGGCGTTCTGCAACGCGATCCAGCGCAGTGACTTGCTCCCGCGCCAGTTCGATGCAACGGCGATTGACGAGCTGACGCAGCTCTTTGGACAGCACACACGCGATGAATGGCTGGAGCTTTTGCGGGAGGCTGATGCATGTGTCGAGCCTGTGAAGGAGCTGGAGGAGGCATTGCGCGACCCGCATCTGCTGCAACGCGGACTGGTGACAGAGCACAACACCTATGGCTCGCCGTTTCGCTTTGCGGCGCGACCAGACTCGTCCGCTGCCCCGGCGTTGGGCCAACACACCTTTGAGATGTTGAAGCAATTGGGCTTGAACGAACAAGAAATCCGTGAATTGGAAAAAGCCGGAATCATCAAAGGCTAAAGGACGCAGAGAAACGGTTTTCATCCTTCAGCCTTTCACAATGAGCATGCCGCATGACATTCTCACTCGGCACTGCCGCCGCTCGACCGGGCGAAATCACCTACGGCGAGTATGACCTGATCGAGCATCCCATCAGCGGCCAAGATCGCCTGCCCGTCACACCTGCACTGCGCGCAGGCGCACACCTGCACTGCGCGCAGGCGCAAGTGAGTGTCGCACAGGGCAAAACGGATGGCCCGACGTTCTGGATCACTGCGGCACACCGGGCTGCAGGTCATCCACCAACTCATCACGCCGGAGATGGCGCGCGATCTGCGTGGGACGATTGTGGCGATCCCCGCGCTCAGCCCAACCGGCTTGCAGATGGCGAAACGCGAACCGTATTATCACGACGGCTGGATCATCAGCCGCACGCACGGCGTCGTCCGCTATCCGCGCCAAGCCACTTTCTCGATGGCCATCCGCGACGACAGCGTAATGGTGGGGCCCTATCCCGACGACTATTTCAAAGCATAGAAGAAGATTATAGAGTACACTCATCTGGGACGAACTGGATTAAAGAGGAGGCAACATGCAAACCCGACGATTCGGACGCACAGGCCATAACAGCACGGTGGCGATTTTCGGCGCGGCAGGGCTGGGCCGCGTGACGCAAGCTGAAGCCGACGCGACGATGGAACGCATCATCGCCGCCGGCGTCAACCACATTGACGTTGCACCGTCTTACGGCGAAGCCGAACTGCGCATCGGCCCGTGGATGACGCGCGAACGCCAGCGATTTTTCCTCGGCTGCAAGACAACGGAGCGGACGAAGGCAGGCGCTGCGGCCGAGCTGCGCGGCTCGTTGCGGCGTCTGCGCGTGGACTCGTTTGACCTGTTCCAGCTTCACGCGGTCAAGACGATGGAAGAACTGGATCAGGTCACCGCGCCGGGCGGCGCGCTGGAAGCTGTGATAAAAGCGCGCGAGCAAGGCCTCACCCGGTACATCGGCATCACCGGGCATGGCGTGGACGCGCCCGCGATTTACCTGGAGGCGCTGCGCCGCTTTGACTTTGACTCGGTGTTGTTCCCGCTCAACTTTGTCCAGTACGCCCATCCCACGTATCGCAAGAACGCAGAAGAGCTTGTGCGCCAGTGCCGCGCCAAAGACGTGGGCACCATGGTCATCAAATCTATCTGCGAACGGCCCTGGGGCAATCTACAAAAGACGCACAGCACCTGGTACAAACCTTTCACCGACGCTGGGCGCATCCAGCAGGCTGTCAACTTTTGCCTTTCGCAAGACGTGACCGGGCTGTGCACGGCAGGCGACATTTCCGTTCTGCCGCTCGTGCTAGACGCCTGCGCCAGGTTCACGCCGATGAGCAAGCAAGAGCAAGAAGCGCTGATCGCCACTGCAAATCAATACGAGCCGTTGTTTGTATAACAGACCTCGAGGGTTGCCAAAACCCTAAGATCTATGGAGAAAACCTGTGGAATATCGTTCACTAGGCCGCACGGGCGTCATGGTTTCGCCGCTGTGCCTGGGCGCCATGAATTTTGGCGGCCCGACCGGCGAGGCAGAATCCATCGCCATCCTCAACCGCGCACTTGACGCGGGCATCAACTTTATTGACACGGCCAATGTCTAC
>CAYGWJ010000203.1:0-12176 GCA_964353405.1 uncultured Anaerolineae bacterium | reverse complement strand
TTCATCTCGCACGACCTGAGCGTGGTCGAGCATATCAGCAACCGGGTGGCCGTGATGTATGTGGGCAAATTGGTGGAACACACCTTGACGGACGAATTGTTCATCAACCCCAAGCACCCGTACACCGAAGCGCTGCTTTCGGCGGTGCCCAAGCCCGATCCTCGCATCCGGACCGAGCCGATTGTGCTGGAAGGCGATGTGGCTGACCCGGCGCATCCGCCTAGCGGATGTTATTTCCACCCGCGCTGCCGATACCGGATCGATCATTGTGAGACCGAAGAGCCTGGCTTGCGGCAGATTGCGCCGGATCATTTTGTCAGTTGCCACCGCGCGGAAGAACTGCAATTGACAGGTGTTGTCGGCCTCGCCCAACAGACCTGAGGCAAGATATCGAATTTCCGCGAAGGAGGTGCATATCGAGCATTTGCGCGTGTTCAGGATTGGCACACCATTTGCGAGTAACCGCGATTCAAATCATTAGGAGGAAGGACATGAAACAGCAACGAACAATCACCCGGCGCGACTTTCTGCGCGTGTCGGCATTGACTGCGGCAGGTGCGGTAGCGGCTGCGTGCGCTGCTCCAGCCACGCCCGCTCCTACGCAGGCGCCCGCCGCGCCCGCCGCGCCCACCAAACCGCCTGCGCCGGCTGCGACTGCAGTGCCAGCCAGCAAATACAAGGAAGCGCCTATGTTGGCCGACCTGGTCAAGGCTGGCAGCCTGCCGGTCGTGGACCAGCGGCTGCCGAAAAATCCCTGGGTCGTGGCATCGTATGAGGGGACCGGCAAGTACGGTGGCAAGTGGCGTCGCTGCTTCCAGGGTGTATCCGACGCCTGGGGTCCGACCAAGTGCGTGGACCGCGCGTGGGGTTGGTTCGACAAGAACCTGAACCTGGTGCCACGCATGCTCGAATCGTGGAGTGTCAGCCCGGACGGGAAAGTGTGGACCATCAAGCTGCGTGAGGGGCTCAAGTGGTCAGACGGCAAGGCAGAATATACCACCGACGACATTGCCTTCTGGTACCAGTACGAGCTGCAGAACAAGAAACTGACTCCCTCCACACAAACGCCGTGGTCTGACCCCGACAAGACCCTCGTCAAGTTTGCGGCGGTGGATAAGTACACCGCGACGTTCACGTACGGCAAGCCCAAGCCGATGTTCATCTACAACATGACCCGCGGCGGCACCGGCGGCGGCTCGACCATTGCCCCCCTGCCTGTCTCTCCCAGCCACTATATGAAACAGTTCCATGAAGACACGACGGCTGACAAGGCGGCTTTGGAGGCAGACATCAAGAAGCGCGGTTCTGCGGACTGGAAATCCTACTATATGCAGTTCGCCAGGCAGTGGACGGCCAACCCCGACAGGCCCACGACGGGGCCGTGGTTGGCGAAGAACGACCTCACCAAAGAGCTCTTCACGATAGAGCGCAACCCGTACTTCTGGGCCGTGGACCCACAGGGCAATCAGCTCCCCTACATTGACACGGTCACGCATCGCTTGTATGCAGCGGGATCGCCCGAGGTGCGCAACCTGTGGGTGACCAACGGCGAGATTGACATGCAGTACCGCCAAATGACCGTCGGCGACATCCCGCTGTACAAGGCGAGCGAAGCCAAGGGCGACTACAAGACGGTCATCGGGCTCAACGCCGGTCACGTCGCCATGCAACTCAACCTCACCACCAAGAACAAGGCGCTCGCCGAGTTCTTCAACATTCGCAACGTGCGCATCGCCATCTCATCTGCGATCAACCGCGACCAAGTCAACCAGTTGGTCTTTAACGGCTTGATGAAGCCGCGCCAGTACAGCCCGCTGCCCATGTCGCCGCAGTACTATGAGAAGGCGACCACCGCCTACATCAAGTACGACCCGGACACGGCGAACAAGCTGCTGGACGAGGCCGGCTACACCAAGAAGGGCGCGGACGGCATCCGCCTGCACAAAGACGGTACCACGCCGATCAGTTTCATCGTCGAGGGCACTGACGCAGCCGGCACGCCGACCGAGGACGCGGCGATGCTAGTGGCCAAAGATCTGGCCAAGGTCGGCATCAAGATGACCTACAAGTTCGTCGAGCGGGCGCTCTACACCACGCACTATGACGCCAACGACATCGAGGCGGCCTGGTGGGGCGGCGACCGGACGGTGTTGCCCCTTGTGCCGGAGGCCATCATCTTCCGAGGCGTCCAGCGTGACCGCCCGTGGTGTCCTGGCTGGAGTTACTATTATCTCGAGCCGAGCAATCCGAACGCCGTCAAGCCGCCCGATGGGCACTGGATCTACGCGATCTGGAAGACCTGGGACGAGGAGATTGCCATCGAGCCGGATCCCGCCAAGCAGACTGCCGCGTTCAAAAAGATCCTCGACATCTGGGCGACCGAGCTGCCGATGTTCGGCATCCTCGGCGAACAGCCGGGGCCCACCATCGTCAAGAACGGCTTTAAGGGTTACCCAGCCGGTATGCCGAATGACGATACGACCGGCGACGAGCATTTCTGCAGTAGCGAGACGTACTACTGGGACGACCCCAGCAAGCACACGTAAGTCCGAAAACCTTGCAAAGGCTCAGAGCCTTTGCAAGGTTCAATGATGAGCAAGTAGACCTGACAGGTCCGCTTCGCGAGGCCTGTCAGGTCTAGGGCGAGCCGAAGGTTCGGGCCAGCCTGCGGTTGGCGCGGAGGTTGAGTATGTTCGGTTACATCCTGCGACGTATCTTGATCATGATTCCAACCTTGTTCCTGATCTCGGTCATCTCGTTTATCGCCCTCCAACTCCCGCCCGGCGATTACTTGACGTCCTACGCAGCCCAGTTGACCACGACGGGCGAGTACATTGACCAAGAGGCGCTTGATACGTTGCGGGAGCGCTATGGATTGGGCCAGCCTGTCTATGTGCAATACGGCAAGTGGGTCTATGGCATCATCACGCGCGGCGATTTTGGCCAATCCATGGAATGGCAAATGCCGGTCAAGAACCTGATCGGGCAGGCATTGGGGCTCACGGTAGCACTGGCGGTCTTTTCACTCCTCATCAGTTGGTTGATTGCGATCCCCATGGGTGTATATTCTGCCACGCACCAGTATTCGATCCCCGACTATCTCATGGCTGTCTTTAGTTTTCTCGGCGTGGGAGTGCCCGCGTTTCTATGGGCGCTGATCATCATGTATTTTGCGCAAACCAAACTCGGCTTAAACGTCGGCGGGCTGTTTTCGCAGCAGTATCTCAGCGCGCCATGGTCGTGGGGCAAGGTCGTGGACTTGCTCAAGCATATCTGGATTCCGGGCTTGATCGTGGCAATTGAGAACACGGCTGGCGACTTTCGTACCACGCGTGCGAACCTGCTCGACGAGGTGAACAAACCTTATGTGGAATTGGCACGCGCGAAAGGACTGAGCGAGGGAAGGTTGATCTGGAAATATCCGGTGCGCGTCGCGCTGAATCCATTTTTCAGCACGGTCGGTTGGTCGCTGGCGAACCGGATTTCGTCCATCACGCTGATGTCGGTGGTGCTCAGCCTGCAAACGACGGGACCGCTGCAGTTGCGCGCGCTGACGTCACAGGACATGTACCTGGCAGGCACCATCTTGCTGTTGCTAAGCGCACTGACCGTCGTCGGCACACTCGTCTCCGACATCCTGCTGGCGTGGGTGGACCCGCGCATCCGGTTGGAGGCATAAGACATGGCTGTTCCAGGGCAGACAGAAACCGACATCGAACAAAACCTGGTCGAGGAGGAGGATCTTCAGAAAGCAGGGGAAAAGGTTTATGTGGCGCCGCCCTGGAAGCTGATGTGGTGGCGGTTCCGCAAACACAAGATGGCTATGGTCTGCAGCGTGGTGCTGATCGTCCTTTATTTCGTCGCCATCTTTAGCGAGTTCGTCGCGCCCTACGATCCCGATCAGGCGCTGCTGCAATTCAAGCAAGCGCCGCCTTCGGGCATTCACATTCGCGATGCGCAGGGACAGTTCCATCTCCCGTTCGTCTATCAGGGCACGCGCGCCATGGATCCTCAGACACTCCAGATCACTTTCATCGAAGATACTAACATCCGGTATCCGATCCAGTTGTTTGTGCGTGGCTTTGAGTACAATTACCTCGGAATGTGGAAAACCGACGTTCATCTATTTGGTTTGCCACCGGAAGCAAGGGACAAGCAGGGTGTTTTCCTTCTCGGTACAGACCGTTTGGGGCGGGACATGTTCTCGCGCGTGTCCTATGGCGCGCGCCTCTCGCTCTCGATGGGCATGATCAGCGTGTTTCTCAGTCTGGCGTTGGGCGTTGTCCTGGGGGGCATCTCGGGTTATTACGGCGGGACAGCCGATATCATCATTCAGCGCGTGATCGAGTTCATCCGCACGATTCCTACCATCCCACTCTACATGACGCTGAGCGCGGCGTTGCCGCGCGACTGGCCCGTCGAGCGGGTGTACTTTGGCATCACCATGATCCTGGCGCTGGTGGGGTGGACCTGGATGGCGCGTGTGGTGCGCGGGCGCTTCCTGGCGATGCGTGAGGAGGACTTTGTGCTGGCCGCCCGGTTGAACGGATCGAGCGAGATGCGTATCATCCTGCGCCACATGGTGCCATCCTTCCTCAGTTACATTATCGCAGCACTGACGCTGAATATCCCCAACATGATCCTCGCTGAGACGGGGCTAAGTTTCATCGGTCTGGGGCTGCGCCCGCCTGCCATCAGTTGGGGGGTGCTGTTGCAGGAAGCGATGAACCTGCGCTCGCTGGCGCTGTCGCCGTGGGTGTTGACGCCGGGCTTTGCCGTCGTGATTTCGGTGTTGGCGTTCAACTTTGTGGGCGATGGCCTGCGCGATGCGGCCGATCCGTACGCTCGCTAGGAGTGCCCGAAATGAAGAGTGACCAACTGCTGCTTGAAGTCAAGCATCTCAAAACCTATTTCTTTTTGGACGAAGGCACGGTCAGGGCGATAGATGGCGTTGATTTCGACCTCTGGTGCGGACAGACCTTGGGCGTGGTGGGGGAAAGCGGCTGCGGCAAGAGCGTCACGGCGCGCTCGATTCTGCGCATTGTGCCCAAGCCGGGCAGAATTGTGGAAGGCGAGATCACGCTGCACCGGAAATGTGACTCCAATAACGACCATCTCACCGAAGAAGTGAAATTGACCAAGCTCGACCCAATGGGCGCTACGATTCGCAGCATCCGTGGCTGCGAGATCGCCCTCGTGCCTCAAGAGCCGATGACGTCGCTCAGTCCGGTTCACACCATCGGCAACCAGATCATGGAAGCCATCCTGCTCCACCAAAAGGTGGACAAAGCCGAGGCGCGCGCCAAGGCGATAGAGATACTCGATTGGGTCGGCTTTCCGCAGCCTAAGGAGCGCGTGGACTGCTACCCGCACCAACTTTCGGGAGGGCTGCGCCAGCGCGCGGTGATCGCGATGGCGCTATCGTGCCACCCCAGCCTCCTGATCGCCGACGAGCCAACGACCGCGCTGGATGTGACGACCGAAGCTCAAATCCTGCGACTGATGCGCAGCCTTCAGCAAGAACTGGGCATGGCCATCCTGTACATCACGCACAACCTGGGGGTAGTGGCGCAGATGACGGAAGACGTGATTGTCATGTACATGGGCAAGGTGGTCGAAGAAGCCAATGTGGATACGATTTTCCACAATCCCAAGCACCCTTACACTCAAGCATTACTGCGTTCCATCCCTCGTCTGGGCCAGACCACTAAGGAGAAGCGGCGACTAGAATCTATTCGAGGCACCGTGCCCGATCCGTACTCGATTCCGGAAGGTTGTTCTTTCCATCCCCGGTGTGGCAAGAGAATTGCCGGAGTGTGCGATCAACAAGAGCCGCCCAATATACAGGTCGAGCCAGGGCACAAGGTTCGATGTCTGCTGTACGCAGCGTAGGCTGGCCGGCCAACATTTCCTGTTTGTCTGTGGATCGCAGTCAGGCTAAAGCTTGTGATGCGCGATCCACAGTTGTTGTCAGGTCGAAAGCGGATGCAATGTCGCGAACAACTCTGACGCATGTTCTGTTTTACGTGCTGGCCTATCTGCTTTGGCTGGTCAATTTCGTCGTTTGCATTGTGGCTCTCATTGAATTCCGCTCGGCGATCAATGCGTTCTGGGTGATGACCGGACACAGCCGCTACACACTTGGCCTGGCGGATCAGCTCAGTATTTTGTTGGGTGGTTTGGTTGCCTTTGTCTATGTGGTGTTCCTGGAGAGTTATTATCGTCGCAGCGTTGCACAAGTGCCTGCACTCTTACGACGTTTTGCATGGACGATTGCTATTCCCATCAGCTTGCTGCTCGTATCCCTCGCGCTGCGTCAAATTGCCTTTCGCTCGCCGCACTAGCCTATCTCATCGAAAAGAGGATGTATGCCGGTCTATCATGTTCGCTACGAACTCGAAAACGGTTTTATCCACAATTGGCTGGTCGCGGGGCCGCAGGCCGTCCCCGTGCTTGACCTGGATCGCTTTCAGGGCGAGGATTACAAGTTGCAGATTGCACGGCATTATTACGAGTCCGATGCAGCCGTGACCCAGCCACCCGTGGAGAACGAACCTTTCGAGGTGGGCGACGCGAAGCTGCCGTGGAACTATTTCAGGTGCGATGACGATCATTTTGTTGACTGCACTGCTTTCTATCACACGTGCCATTATCTGAGGTGCTGGGCGTACAGCCAGGTCGTCAGTCCTGCGGCGCAGGAGGTGACGTGCATCTTGACCACCAACGGCCCCGCCGATGTGTGGCTCGCAGGGCGTGGTCAACACGTTCATCGCCAGGAACATTTCCATCACCAGTTGCCGCACAGCGTCTCTTTTCAGGCCAAGCTGGTGGAAGGGCCGAACGAATTCCTGGTACGCTTTGAAGAGGTGGCGGCGCGCGAATGTCCGTATGCCATGGCACTGCGCATCGTCGGCCTTGCGCCGGGCGCGTTCGTGTTCGTGCCTACTTTCCACGAAGGCGTGGCTCGCCGCGAGACAGTCGAAAAGGCCATCGAGTCGGCCTATCTGGATCGCGATGTATTCGTGTGGGACGATCCGATCACAGTGCATTGGCCGAAAGAGTTGACCGTGTCTTCGCCGCTGACGCTTCGCCTTCAAAAGCCGGATGGCTGGATCTATTCCGAGGCGCGCCCGACCGTCTCATCCGATTTCAAACAGCCCCTGGCCTCGCCTTTCCAGGTTCCAGAAGGCCCGTTTCACGTTGTCTTGATGCCCACGCTTGAAGAGTATTACGAGGGCAATTTGCGGCTCGAGCGCAAGATTGCCTTGACGGCGTTGAAGAATAGATATTCCGAGTCTCCCTATGGCACTTTTGATGAGCGCCGTGTCGAAGCATTGACCGACGCTGCCCAGCGTGACGCGGAGCGGAGTGTGTTTTCCGAGATTGCCAAGATGGCGCTGGGGTATTGGGCCGACGTCAAAAACGACGTCATCCTGAAAACCATCGAGGGGATCAATCAGCGCAAGGATTGCAGCGACTTTTATCTGGTGGGCCTCTTGGGGATGCTGCATCGGTATGGCGACGATCCAGCTTTTCCTGAATCGCTCAAGCAGCCGTTGGAAGAGTGTGTGCTCAACTTCAAGTATTGGGCAGACGAGCCGGGCAGCGACGCAATGTGGTTTTGGTCGGAGAACCACCAGATCCTCTTTCATGCATGTGAGATTCTGGCCGGTCAACTTTATCCGGATCGCCTCTTTACGAACGTCAGCCAGACGGGTCAGTGGCATCGAGAAAAAGGCGAACGGATGGCGCTTGCCTGGCTGCACAAGCGGGGAGCCGGAGGCTTTGGTGAATGGGACTCGAACTGCTATTTCGAAGAGGATTTGCTGGCGCTTTCGCACCTGGCTGATCTGGCGGAAAGCCAGGCCGTGTATGACCTGTCCACCGTCATCATGGACAAGCTGTTTTTGACGATGGCGCTCAATTCGTACAAGGGCACATTCGGCTCGACGCACGGGCGCACATACACGCCGCATATCAAAGGCGGACGACAAGAAGCGACATCGGGCGTCAGCCGGTTGATGTGGGGCATGGGCGCTTTTAACGACAAGATTCTGGCGACCGTGAGCCTGGCGTGCATGGAAAATTATGCCTTTCCGCTCATCGTCGGCGATATTGCCGCCGCGCAAAGCGTGCCCGAAGAAATGTGGAATCGCGAGCGCCATGCCGGCATATTGGAAGAGTGGTGCGACCGGGCGAGTGGCGATTGGGAAGTGAACAAGGTGACGTACAAGACACCGGACTATATGTTGTGTTCGGCGCAAGATTATCATCCGGGCGAAAGCGGATACCAGCAGCACATCTGGCAGGCCACGTTCGGGCCGGATGCCGTCGTCTTTGTCACGCATCCACCTTGTCTGAGCGAAGAAGGTTCGCACCGGCCCAATGCCTGGCATGGCAACGTGGTTTTGCCGCGCGTCGCGCAATGGAAAGACGTGCTCATCGCGATTCACAAATTGCCGGATGACGATTGGTTGGGTTTCACGCACGCGTATTTTCCGGCGTGGGCGTTCGATGAGCACGTGCTGCGCGCGGACGCCAACGGTCGCGCGTGGGCTTGCGCACGCAAAGGCGATGGCTATCTTGCGCTCACGGCGGCGCGGGGATTAGACTTTATCACGCGCGGCGACAACGCCCATCGCGAATTGCGCTCCTATGGTCAACACAACGTGTGGCTATGTCATATGGGACGCGCCGCGCTCGACGGCGATTTCAGCACATTCCAGGAAAAAATACTCGCGCTCGACGTGAGTTACGATGGATTGTCCGTGCGTTGCACCACTTTGCGTGGCGAGACGCTTGCGTTTGGCTGGCAAGGTCCGTTGATGCGAAACGATCAAGTGGAACCGATTACGGGATTCAAACACTATGACAATCCGTACTGCGTCGCCGCGCAAAGCGTGCCCGCTTCGCAGTTAGAGGTTCACTACGGCGAGCAAGCCATGCGGCTGAATTTTTCCGCTGGGTGAGTTATAGCGGTTTCCGATTGCGTATACGGTCAACTGGATTCGAGCCTTGAGGCGGTTCCGGCTAAAGCCTCGAATCCAGCCCGTACACTCAAAAGGAACTCGCTCTAAGCCCAGGCTCGCGGCATTAAAGAACATTGACGAACTTGGTTGAATCTGAAGTACCTATGAAAATATTTCTAGTCTTCCCACCACCATGGACGCCGGCGATGCCGCACCTGGCACTGCCGGTACTCGCTTCTGTTCTGCGGTCGCATGGCGTAGAGGTTATCCAGCGCGACCTCAATCTTGAAACGTACGACACGGTCTTGAGTCGTACCTATCTTGAGCAATCACTGGAGCATCTCCGCGCCGATTACGCGCGCGGACGCGAGCGCGGACGCGAGCGCAGTCGTACGGTCACGCTGCGCGAAAAAATCGAATGGGCATTTGCGCAAGGTCCCCGGCTGGCGGCGCAAGTCGAATCAGCCAAAGCCGTGTTTCGCAGTCCCGCGTTTTACGATGGCGAGAAAAGTCTGGAAGCGTTTTCAGTCATCATGCAATCACTCGAACTGGCTTCGTTGCCATTTTACCCCGCGCAACTCGATTTCTTGTATTATCAAAACGCTTCGCCGGTTGATAGCAGTCGCTATCTGTTACAAGGGGCACGCGACCTTCGGCAACACAACCTGTTCCTGGATATTTTTCAGCGCGGCATCGTTTCCGACATCGTGCGCGAACGTCCTGACATTGTCGGCATCTCGATTCCGACGATGGGACAGATGCTGGCAGGCATGACGCTGGCGCATCTGATCAAACAGTCGGGCCTGGATTGTCACATTACCGCCGGCGGACCGCACATCTCGATGCTGCGCGAGCAGATTCCGCAAGCGCCGGTCCTGTTCGATTTGATTGACAGCGCCGTCATCTTTGACGGCGAAATTCCACTGCTCAGGCTGGCGGAGGCATTGGACGGTGATGCCAAATTGGAAAATGTTCCGAATCTGATTTACAAGGCGAGCGATCAGATTCACGTGAATCCGGTGCACACGCATCCCGATGCAACGACTATGCTTCTGCCTGACTTTGATGGATTGCCGCTCGACCGTTACCTGGCGCCTGACCTGGTTCTGCCCCTCGTCACGGCGCATGGTTGTTATCACGGTCTCTGCGCTTTTTGCAACGTCGGATATGGCGCCGGCAAGGGATTCTCTCCCCTCATGGTCGAGCAGTTGGTCGATCAAATCAATGCTCTGCAAAAGAAATACGGCGTGCGCCACATCTTTTTCACGGATGAAGCCATCCCGCCGCGCACGATGCGCGGGCTTGCGGCTCGGCTCGCGGAACAAGGCTCGCCGGTCAACTGGTGTAGCTGTGCGCGACTCGAGCGGGTGATTTCGGCCGAGTTGTTGCAGAGCATGGCGCGCGGCGGCTGTCGGATGTTGTTCTACGGTTTGGAGACGGCTTCGGAGCGAATGATTCAGCACATGGTCAAGGGCACACGGCTTGAGACGATGAGCCGCGTCTTGAAAGAAGGCACGCAAGCCGGCATCTGGAATCACACGTTTTTCTTTTTCGGCTTTCCGACCGAGACGATGGAAGATGCGCAAGAGACAGTCAACTTTCTCTACGCCCATCAAGACTCGGTTCATTCCGCAGGGTTCGGCGCATTTGTCTTGGAACGCTATTCACCGGCGCATTTGGATCCAACCCGGTTCGGCATCAAGCGCGTTATCGTCAAGCCCGAGCGAGACCTGGCGATTTATTTCGATTACGAACCCGAGTCAGGGCTGGACGAAAGCATGGCGCACACCCTCGTTGACCGGTTGTTGGATGCTCTGCCGGGCAAGCGCTTTGGCCAATATTACACTCACGACGTGCATCGCTTTTTGTACGCCTGCCATTTGCACGCGCAAGGCAAACCATTTCCACCGTGGCTGGCGGATGAGAAAGTGTAACCACCCACTTTGTGTGGCTGCGCCACGCGGCGCGGCGAGACGCTGGACGGAGGAGACATGGACCCGGCACAGAGAACAGTACCAATTCATGGGGCCATTGCCATGGCCGCCGCACGAAGAGCCAAAGATAGATGAGCCTTACACCAAAGGGGATATGCTCGAGTATCTCGCGGTTTGCCAAAAGCAGGTTGAAGAACAAGTGACTGATCTGAACCTGGAGAGCGAGTCCGGTTTCGATTGGATTCCTCTCAACAAACTGGAACTGCAGTTTTACAACATTCGGCACTTGCAGCAACACATTGGCGAACTGTGTGAGCGGTTGGGAACACAAAAGATTGACGTTGATTGGGTCGGGAGGAAACCCGTCCGCTGAGCCAGACTGACGGAACCTGACACGCTATGCCTGGATAAGCTGACAAACTCTTTTGGAATCAACGCGGAGCAAGATCGTGCCAATCATCGAACCTGAATTCATGGAATTGACGACCGACCTTGACGTCGAATCGTTTTGGGCCGAGAATGCCGCGTGCGAAGCGTTCACGACGAACAAGCCACGGTGTGCACTGTCATTTTCGCCTGACGACCACTGGCTGTTCGAGTTTATGCACGTGCCTTCAACGCTGCGTTACTACCAGGACAAGCCATACCGCGATGAATTGCATCGTGAGGCTAATAAAGTCACGCTGCAATATGTGGGCAAAGCGTTCTTTGAAGAGGACACCTGGAGTACAAGCCCCAAGCGCATTGAGAACTTGTTTGGCTCCGAGTTCTCGTATACAGAGAGCGCGACGCCCTGGCTGACGCATGTCACGAAAGACCCAGGCGAGTTTGCCGGAATCCTGGATCGCGCCCAAGCGACCGACATAAAGACCTGGGCATTGCCGGAAGACTATCTGCGCGAATGGGAAGAGCGCCAGGCGCGCGGTCTTTCGATGCCGGCGCTGGGCACAGGCAGTCGCGGTCCGGCGACGATCATGACATCGGTGTTGCAGCCTGAGACAGTGTTCTATTGGATGTACGATCACCCTGACCTGATGCGGCGCTTTCGAGATATTCTCGCACACAAGATGGTCGAACTCAACCAGGTCTTGCGCGAGTTCAGCAGCCCCCTTCAGGGGGCCCCTGACAACACGGACCCTGGCTGGTGGATCACGGACGACAACAGCGCGTTGTTCAACCGCAAGTTGTATCGCGAGTATTGTTTCCCTGTGCTCGAACGTGTGCTGGCGGCGATGGCCCCACCCGGATCGCGGCGCTATCAGCACTCGGACAG
>CAYGWJ010000202.1:0-11351 GCA_964353405.1 uncultured Anaerolineae bacterium | reverse complement strand
CGAAGGTTTAGTCCGAGTTCGCTGCGTAATGAGCGGAAACCTTCGCAAGGTTCAAGTCCCCCCACTTTTTGAGAGGATACAGTATTTTTGTGTCTTGGTGCTGAGAATAGCCTGTGACTTGCCGATTGACTGATTTCGGGTACAATGGCGCGGATTCTCATCCCGGAGAAAGACTCGCATGAAAATCGTCGTTGACGCAATGGGCGGCGACCACGCGCCCGGCGTGGTGATTGACGGCTCGGTGCGCGCCGCCCGCGAGCTGGGTGTCGAAATCATCCTGGTCGGCCCGGAAGCCGTGGTCAAGCGCGAGCTGGCGCGGCATGGCGACACGTCTCACCTGCCCATCAGCATCGTTCACGCCAGCCAAGTCATCGAGATGCACGAGCATACGATGGCCGTCAAGGAAAAGAAAGACTCTTCGATGAACGTCGGCATCAAGTTGGTCAGGCAGAACCAGGCCGATGCGTTCATGACGGCGGGCAACTCGGCGGCGGGGATGGCGGCGGCGTTGTTTGGGCTGGGCAGGATTCGGGGCATTGAGCGGCCTGCATTTTGCACGATTTATCCTGCCGCGCCCAACAGGTGCTGCATCCTGGACATGGGCGCCAACACCGACCCGAAGCCGGAGCATCTGGTGCAGAACGCAATGATGGGCGCGCTCTACGCCGAGCGCGTGCTGGGGATTCAAAAGCCGCGTGTGGGGCTAGTCTCTAACGGTGAAGAAGCCGACAAGGGCTCGCTGCTCGTGCGCGATGCGTTCAAGCTGCTCACCGTCAGTTCGGTCAACTTTGTCGGCAACCTCGAAGGCAAGGATATTACGCGCGACAAGGCCGATGTGATCGTGACCGATGGTTTTACGGGCAACGTCATCGTCAAGTTGTCGGAAGGATTGCTCTCCTTCCTGGCCAAATACCTGATCCAGCAATTCACAGGCGGCTGGCTCAACAAGCTCGCGCTCGCGCTGATGATCCCCGGCGCGATTCTGATGCTGCCCGGTTTGCTGCTGATGGCGCCTTCGGCAACGGCACTGCGCAAACGCGTGGACTGGCGCGAGTACGGCGGGGCGCCCGTGCTAGGCGTGGATGGCGTGGTGCTTATCGCGCATGGCCGCAGCGACGCCAAAGCCATCTTTGGCGCGATCCGCGCCACCAAGGCAGCCGTGGAAGGCCGCGTTGTGGAAGCGATCAAGGCGGGCCTGGCCGCGCAAAAGGGAGCGATCGCATAAGTCGTGTGGAATTCGGATCTCGGATTGCGGTGCGTGGCTCAAAAGCGATGCTGGCGCTGCGCGAAGCATCCAAAATCGAAAATCCGAAATCGAGGGAAACATGCCAAATTACCGTCCTGACGACCAGCGGGTCGTTATCACCGGCGTGGGCGCCATCACCGCGCTGGCTTTGACTATGAAGGAGACATGGGAGGGCTTGCTGGCCGGCCGCTCCGGCATCGCCACGATCGCCCAGTTCGACGCGAGCAGCATGTCCACCCAGCTCGCGGGCGAGATCAAAGGCTTTGACGCTGGCAAGTATATGAACCCCAAAGAGGCACGGCGCGTCGCGCGCTGTTCGCAACTGGCCGTCGCCACACTCAAAGAGACCTTGACCGACGCGGGCCTGCCTCCGCAATTTTCAATTGAAGCCGGTGAACGCGTCGGCGTGCTCATCGGCACGGCCGTCGGCGGTCTGGATCGCGCCAGCGCCGAGATCGAAGCCTATCACACTCACCGGCAGCCCGGCAAGGTTGGGCCTTTTGCGGGAACGTCCCTGCTGGCGAATATGCCTGCGCATCACATCAGCCAGACGGTTCAGGCGCTTGGTCCGAACAACACCGTCGTCACCGCCTGCGCCTCCGGAACACAAGCCGTGGGCGAAGCCGCCGAAGTGATCCGCCGCAAGGCTGCGGACGTGATGATTTGCGGCGGCGTAGACAACCTCGTACAGGATTTTGCCATCGTCGGGTTCAGTGCGATGCGTGCGCTTTCCACGCGCAACGACTCGCCCGCCCAAGCCTCACGCCCGTTCGACAAAGACCGCGATGGCTTTGTGCTTTCCGATGGCTGCGCACTGCTCGTGCTGGAAAGCCTGCCACACGCCCGCGCACGCGGCGCGCGCATCTATGCCGAAGTGTTGGGCCAGTCGTCGTCGTCGGATGCCTTTCACGTGGCCGCACCCGATCCAGAGTCGGCGGGCGCCATCCGCGCGATACGCTGGGCGCTGCAAGACGCGCGCGCAAATCCCGACGAAGTCGAGTACATCAACGCGCACGGCACATCCACGCCACTCAACGACGCGGGCGAGACCAAAGCCATCAAAGCCGTGTTTGGCGAGGCCGCCTATCGCATCCCGGTCAGTTCCACCAAATCCATGCTAGGACACTGCATGGGCGCATCAGGCGCAATCGAAGCCATCGTCTGCGCGTTGACGATTCATCGGGGCGTCATTCCTCCGACGATCAACTATCAGACGCCCGACCCGGAATGCGATCTGGACTATGTGCCAAACACGGCACGCGACGCTTCGCGAGGTCTGCATGTGACACTCTCGAATTCGTTCGGGCTGGGCGGACAGAACGCCTGCCTGGTGTTGGGAGCGGTGTAGGGGCGACCCTTGTGGTCGCCCTGGGCAAGCGCCAGGTTTGCCCTGACCCATTGTGTGCGACCCACGTGGTCGCCCTGGGCAAGCGCCAGGTTTGCCCTGACCCATTGTGTGCGACCCACGTGGTCGCCCTGGGCAAGCACAAGGCTTGCCCTGACCCATTGTGTGCGACCCACATGGTCGCCCTGGGCAAGCACAAGGCTTGCCCCTACCCATCGGGAGAGCAATCGAGTGAAAGTCATCCGCAACGATCCGTACATCGCCAAGAGAAGCAAGATCGGGCGTTACGTGAGCCTGGCCGGGCTGGCTGTCCTGCTGGCCGGTATGCTCATTTCGTTCCTTCGCCCGCAGCTCATCCAGTTCTCGTTCATCTGCCTGCTGATCGGGTTTGTGTTTTCGCAGATCGGCATCTATTACGGCAATCGCTTTGTGCGACCTGACCGGCCCGACGAGGTACTGACCCGGGCACTCAAGGGACTGGACGACCGATGGCATCTCTACCACTATCAACTGCCGACGCCGCACGTGCTGCTGGGACCGGACGCCTGCTATGTTTTGTCCGTCCAGCAACAATCGGGCCAGGTCAGCGCGCGGGGCAACAAGTGGAAGCAATCGTTGGGCTGGCGCCGTATCTTTGCCTGGATGGCGCAAGAGTCCATCGGCAACCCGGCCCAGACCGCGCAGATAGAGGTCGAAACGCTTGAACGCCATCTGAACAAGAAATTACCCGAGGTAAAAGTGCCCCTCACGCCCGTGATCGTGTTCAGCAGCCCCACGGTCGAACTGGATGTGTCTGACACACCCATACCGGTTGTCCACGCCAAGCAACTCAAAGATTGGCTGCGGAGCGACGGCAAAGGCGGCCGGCTGACCTCAAACGCACGCGTGGAGTTGATCAAGCTGTTTGGCAATGGCAAATGAGGTTCGGCGTCCCCCGGTCGAAGAATATGGGGTGATGTACCGGGTGGAAGATGCTCACTGGTGGTATCGTGGGATGGAGGTCATCACCCGGCAAGTGATCGAGCGGCATTACGCGTGCGGTGGGCAGCTGCACATTCTGGATGCGGGTTCAGGTACTGGCGCAGCGATGGGCTACCTGGCGGACTATGGAAATGTCTTTGGCATTGATTATGCGGCGGAGGCACTTGACTATTGCCAATTGCGTAAGCGAGACCGTCTGACCCAAGGCTCGGTGATGGCGCTGCCTTATCCGAATGCAACGTTTGACCTGGTCACATCGTTTGACGTCGTGTGCCAGTATGGAGTGACAGACGACACCCTGGCCTTGAGTGAGTTTGCCCGTGTGCTGGTACCGGGCGGGCGGCTGGTCTTGCGAGTGCCCGGCGCAAAATGGTTGCGTGGCCAACATGACTCGGCCGCTGATGTTGAAAAACGCTACAACGTGCAAGAACTACAGGCCAAAGTGCGCGGGGCAGGACTCGTACCTGAACACATCAGTTATGCCAACATGTTCCTGTTCCCAGTCGCAGCCGCAAAGCGCCTCTCGGAACGCTTCTTGCCGCCGCAGAATGGATCGGACCTGACATTGGGGACGGGGCCGTTCAACGGCCTATTGAGGGCAGTGCTTTCGGCGGAAGCGCCACTGATCGCCCGGTGGGGCTTGCCCTATGGCCTGACGATCATCACACTCGCGCGCAAACCAGCGACCTAAATGCAAGGAATTGTAGACTCGCGTGGATCGCCTGACTAGCCTTTCTATCTTTTTCCCCTGCTACAATGATGCCGGGACCATCCCGACGATGGTCATTCGCGCTGTGCAAACCGCGCGCGAGATCGCAGACGACTTTGAAGTGATCGTGCTGGACGACGGCAGCCACGACGATTCGGTGCAGGTGCTGGAGGAATTGAAATGTGCCATCCCGCAACTGCGCGTGATCGAGCACGACCAGCCCAGCGGCTATGGCGGTAACGTGCGCGCTGGCATCGAGGCCTCCACCAAGGAATGGGTCTTTTACACAGACGGCGATGCGCAGTACGACGCGCGCGAGATCAAGCTGCTGGTCGAGGCGCTACGCCCCGGTGTCGACGTGGTGAACGGCTGGAAGATCAAACGCCAAGACCCCTGGCACCGCATCCTCGTCGGCCTGGCGTACCAGTACTTTGTAAAGCTCATGTTCGGCCTGACGATCCGCGACGTAGACTGTGACTTTCGCCTGATGCGCCGCTGCATCTTTGACGTGGTAGAACTCGAGTCTGTCACTGGCACCATCACCTTTGAGATGGTCAAGAAAATCCAGGACGCCGGGTTCACCTTTGCGCAAGTGCCCGTGCATCACTTTTACCGCCAGTACGGCACATCGCAGTTTTTCAACTTTCCGCGCGTGGCGCGCACGCTCGTCGCCCTGGTGGGTTGGTGGTGGCGGTTGGTCGTGAAGCAGGAAGGCAAGCGGCACGCGGCGGAGGCCGCGGCAAGGCGAGGGGTGCAAGCCACGGAATGAGTCTGATTTTATCGAGCCAGGCTGATCTTGTCTAGCGTGATCTTATCGCCGCTTCCGGCGACGGCGAGGCGCAGGCCAGTTTCGACCTGGTATAGGCCCACCTCAAGCTCGTAATCACCCGGCGGCAAATCGGGCGGCAACGTGAGCTGGTGTGCATCTGTAACGAACTCGCCCGGCTGCCAGAGCGTGGTTGGATACGTGCCATTCATTGGCCCGCTGTCATGTTGTCCCCACACGGTTCCATTCCCGTCCACAAGATGCACAAACACGGTATAGTCCGTGTCCATCTCGTCCACCGCTTGCCAGTACAAGGTGAGCATTACCGTTTGAGATTTGACATTAGAGACACCTGCACTTACGTGCGGTGCAAGTGTCTGGGATTTGACATCATAGCCCACCAGCGCGACCTGCGAGCCGAGCGTAACGGACATCGGCTGCGAGAGGGCGGGCGCGGCCCAGTTCCGAGCGAGAGGCTGCACATCAAAACGAGCCAGTGACTGTGCGGCCCCGCCGTCCGCCATGACCTCGAGCGCCCAGGTCCCCGGCGGCGTGTCCGGCGGAACACGCAACGCAAGCCGATCAGCAACAAACTCGCCGACTTGCCACTGCGAGGTAGGATAGGTGCCGTGAACCGGAGCACTGCCTGCCAACACCCTGGGTTCTCCCGCAGTCCCTATCGGGCGCATCTGAAGCGCTATGACGTGATCAGAAAGAGGCGCCGTGCGGGCCTGCCAGTAAAGCGTCATGAACGCGGATTCACCCGGCCGCAGGGAGGCCGGCCAGTCACCTGTGCCCAGCAAAGCCAGCCCGCCGAACTCGGCCTTCAGGCGATTTGGAATGCTGGCAGCGCTCACGTCGAGCGGTCGCACGCGGCGCGTCACCGTGATCGGCCCGGCCATCACCGCGATCCCGGCGAATTGACCTTGCGAGTCCAGTTTGGGCAGCTGCTGGCCCGTCGAAGGAGACCACCAGCCAAGCTTGAGGGTGTAGTGAGAACCAGGCGGCGTTCCGTCCTCAGTTTGCACGCGGATACGCTCGGCCAAAACCTCGCCCGGCGTCCATTGATCGGAAGGGTACAACGCCCCCCCACCTCGTCCCCACTCTGCGCCCCAGGCATCAGACAACGTAATCAATGTGCCATAGTCGTTACGGTCCGGAGTGCGAAGGACGCGCCAGTACACGACCACATCCGTCTTGCCGCCAGAGGGCCTATCGCGCAGCACATCATAGCCGATGGCCTCAATGATCCCGCCAAATGTTCCGCTCAATGAGTGCGTTGGCGAGATCACGGGTGGCCTATCGAGCGAGTAGGCGGCAAAAGCCGGTGCGCCATCCGGCCCGGGCCGTGTCACGCCCGTTTGCGGCGGAAAGAACCGGCTGACCCAGGACTCGTCGGGCCACGAGTCACGCGGCCAGGCATACACCACCGGGCCGGGCGAAAAGACCAACACGCCATCGCCCTGAACCCATTTGATCCGGTTATAGCTGCGCGCCAGCACCTGCACCGTCGGATGATACCAGTTGAGCATATGGACATAAAAGGCCCGCCCATCCTTTGGGAAAGAATCAAGATAGCGCGCCATGTCGGCCACATCGCCGTTATTTTCATAGTAAAGCCGGGGCTGAACAGCCCAGCGCAAAAAATAATCCCCGAACGTCTGGGTGGCACTCACCGCTAAAAGAACGACCAGGACACTCGCGGCGACGACGGTCATCCGGCGCGGGCTTGAAAGCTCGCGGATGCGTTGAAGCGCCCCGAGCGCGATCACCAGTCCCAACGCTGGAACATAAAAGACGAACGGCAGCATGCCGATCGAGCGTAAGCTGTGTGGAATCTGTTGGGGGTTGGAAAGGATAGACGGTATCAGCATCATCAGCGGCCAAGTTACGATCAGCAGGTAGCGCAGATAGCTCCACGGACCGCCGGGGCGCAGCATCCTCAACAGGATGACAGACAGCCCGACATAGAACGCGATCGCAAACACTCCCTGGAACAGGGGTTGCTCGGCCAAGTTGAATTGCATTTGTGGGTCGCCCCGCACGGTAAAAACTTGTAGAACGCGCAGTGTGTTTTGCGCGGCAGTGGTCTGCCATACGCTGCTTGAAAAGATCGAGACCTGGGAGGCCCGCTCGAAAAAAGTTTCGGGGTGCGTGGCAAAAAAGACACCGAGGGGAGCGAACACGCCGGTCGCAACGAGTGCCAGGGTTCCCCATCGCGCCAACTGGCGTCGCCAGTGCGCGCGGTCGGCGAGCAGCACGGCAACCCCAAGAATCGCCAACGCCAGCGGCACCATCCGGCTGGAAAGGTATGTGTAGGCGGTCAGGCCGCACAACACGCCGGCCGTGACGAACCACCTCCAACGATTGAGGCCGAGTCCGCGCCACAACGTGCACAGCAGCAAGGATTGCATCAGTGGAAGCGTGATGGCGCGGTAACCATAGCGGCTCACTGAAACATGCCAGAACGAAGTCGCCATGAGTGCTGCGGCGAACAGTCCCAGCCACTCTGGTTCGACGGCTGGCTCGCCGGCAAACAACTGACGGCCCAGCACATAAGCCATCAGAACCGTCGCCGCTCCGATGACGGCCGAAGTCAAGCGAAGCGCCAGAATGGTGACACCGAGCAGCTTGATGAGAGGAATCGTCAGGTAGTAATACAGGACTTCGTGTCCAGTGTAATTGGAGATAAAAATGGGAAGAGCTTGACCGCTGGCTACCGGACCGGCCAGGAGGGTTGCAGCAGCTTCATCATAAAACAGGCCCGGTGGGACGCGGCTGAGATCATAAATTCGCAAAAACAGCGCAACGAGCATCAGCGCCGACAACAATATCCGGGCCAGCCCGCGCGGCGGCGCAGGCAATCGCCAGGCGCTCGATGGCACCGACGGATTCAATCCAGCCTCCATATGATTGACACGAACCCGAATGGAGTGTAAACTCCACACGCTCCTGGTGAAACGCTCAATCAAGTATACCATGAACAGTGAAAGATTCCTCCGTCTATACGATACAGAGACCGGGCAGCGCTTGCCGGCCGCTTTGGGTGGCGATGTGGTCGAGTTGAGCCAGGTTCAGGTGATGGCGGACAAACCATGAAACAGGATCGGGCGCCTGCCGTGCTGACCTCCGGCGCTATCGCTCTTGTCGGGTTGGCTGCCGCGCAACCGCTGCTCGCCGCGGGCGGGCGATTGCCCTGGGCTGCCGACACGTTGATCCATTTCTATCGCCTGGTGGAACTGGATCACCTCTTGCGGCATGGCTATCTCTTTCCACGCTACGCTCCCGATCTAGCTTACGGTTTCGGCTTTCCGGTGTTCAATTTCTACACGCCGCTGAGCTACTATGCCGCCATGCTCTTTAGACTGGCCGGGATGGATTTTGGCCCGGCGCTGTCGGCTACGTTCGTCGCATTGATCGTGTGCGCCGGACTGGGTATGTACGCCTGGGCCGGTGAGGTCTGGGGCGAGCGCGCCGGGCTTGTCTCGGCGGCAGCGTATGTCACCGCGCCTTACCTACTCTATAATGTCTATCATCGTGGCGCGTTGGCCGAAGTGCTGGCAATGACGCTCATGCCAGCGATCCTGTGGGCGGTCACCCGGCTGGCGCGAACTGGCTCCGTCAAATACTTGACCCTTGCCGCTTTGCTTCATGCGGCGCTTTTGTTCGGCCACAACATTACGGCACTGATCTTTACGCCCGTCAGCCTGGTGTATGCAGTCCTGATCACCCTGGCGGGTCATGCGCCCGAAGCACGCCGGGCGCTTTTCACTCTACGCACTACTGTTCCCATTTGGCTCGGCTTTGGTCTCTCTGCATTTTTCTGGCTGCCAGCGTTCCTGGAACGGAACTCGGTGCAAATCATCCAACTCTTTTTGCCGCAAGGCTTTGACTATCACTACAACTTTGTCACGCTGGGCGAGCTGTTCTCACTGCCGGTAACGGTTGATCCAAATCTCGTGCTTATGTCCACGCCGCACAGCGTTGGCTGGATTCCGGTGGCGCTGGCCATCCTGGCGCTCACGATCAAGTGGCGACACTGGGACGGTCGGCAAAAGATCATGGCTGGTCTGGCAGCATCCCTGGTACTGATCAGCCTGTCTCTCACACTACCACAATCCGTGGCGATTTGGGATGTATTGCCGCTTGCGAGCTTTATCCAATTCCCCTGGCGACTAGTGGGTTTGGCCAGCCTCGGCCTGGCGTTCCTGGCCGGCGCAGCGTTTTCCGGGCCTTTACCCAGGCACCCGGACACCCAGGGCCTTCAAGTACCGGGTATCTTGGCGTCTTGGTGGTTCACTGGCCTTTTGATTGCCGGTATGATCGCCTATGGCTTCACATGGCAGTTCGTGCCCTATCTCGCGCCGATGGTCCGTCCGACGGTGGCTGATATCGCTCGCTATGAGCGGGAATCCGGCGCGCTCGGGACGACCTCGGCAGGCGACTATATGCCCAACACTGTCAAAAAGCTGCCGGATGCCAATGCGCTGAGCGAACGTTACTCGCGTTCTGATGTGATCGAGCGGCTCCATCCCGCTTCTCTCCCGCCCAGCGCGCAAGTTTTGGAGGCCAGTTATCGCCCGCTCTCCTCGGACGTGACGATAGACAGCGCCACCGCGTTCATGGCCGCGTTCGACATCTTTTACTTTGCCGGGTGGCAAGCGCGCGTGGACGGCCAACCTGTCACCATCATGCCGACCGACCCGCACGGACTGATCAGTTTTCCCGTTCCCGCCGGGCGACACCGCGTGCAACTCTTTTTCGGTTCTACGCCGCTGCGAAGCGCGGCAAGTGTTATTTCGCTGTTGAGCGCGCTGATGTTGATTGTGTCGAGCATTGTAATAGCTCGCCGGAAAAGTAAAGTTGGATCGTCATCGAACCTCTCCCCCGGCCCCCTTCCCTATCAGAGCGGGAAGAGTGCGCCCTGCGCCCTGCGACCTGTCTGTGTTGGGGTTCTCGCTATCGGTCTTGTGGCTTGCAAGTCTTTTTACCTCGACTCGCACGAAACGGTCTTTCGCCGAACGCGCTTTGATGGAAAACAAGTAGCCGGCGCGGCGCGCCCACTGAAGGTGAATTTTGACAACCAGATGGCGCTCATGGGCTTTGAGCCGGCGATGCTGGCTGCTCAGATGAATGGGACGGTGCAGGTCACGCTCTACTGGCGCGTGATGCGCAAGCTGGACACGGACTATTCCATCAGCGTGCAGCTCGTGGACGAGCGCGGGTTCGTCTACGGCCAGCGCGATAGTCAGCACCCCGGCGGCTACCCCACCTCGCGTTGGACGTTGAGCGATTACGCACGTGATGTTCACGAGATTCCTCTCGCGCCCGGCACGCCGCCAGGCGAGTATCGCCTGCGTGTGGGCGTGTATCGCGTGGGCGCTCCGAGCGGTCTGAGCATTCTCGACGCGAACGGCGCACCGGCCGGCACAACATTCGACGCTGCAGCCGTGGTGGTCAAGCGGTCCAGCGCGTTTCTGTTGATTCAGCCGCAGTTCACTTTGCCGCTGCCCAGCCAAAAGTCAAGTGTGCAACTTGCACCGGGACTGGTCTTGTTCGGTTATGACTTGCCGCAAGCGCAGGTCAATGTCGGGGATCAACTGCCCTTGACGTTCTACTGGCAAGCCACAGCCACACAGACTCGCGACTTGCGGGCGCGGCTGGCGCTGGTGGATGCACACGGCGCGGCGATTGCTCTGGGCGACATTGCGCCCATCAGTCCTCAATTCTCCACCAACCGCTTGATGGCCGGTGACGTGATGCGCGGACCCAGCGCGGTTCGCGTCCCAGCCACTACGCCAAGCGGAACGTTCGCGGTCCGTATTGCGGTCGTGGATGAATCAGGACGGGCTGCCGGCGATGCAGTCGAACTGGGCCAGGTGCAGGTTCGCGTGCCGGAGCGTACAATGAATCCGCCGCATGTCGAATATCCTATGCAGTTCGGCTTGGGTGGACAAGTCCGTTTGACAGGTTACGACCTGAGCACAACGAGGCTTGCGCCCGGAGCAGCGCTCACCGTCACGCTTGAGTGGCAAGCATTGCACGAGATGACGAGCGACTATAAATCGTTTGTTCACGTGCTGGATGCTGCGGAGCGCCTCGTCGCCGGAAGTGACGCCGTGCCGGCCGGTTGGACTCGACCGACGACCGGCTGGCTTGCGGGCGAGTACGTTGCCGATCTGCACACACTGGCGATGCCGGGCCATCTTGCGCCCGGCCAGTATCGTCTCGAGACCGGCCTATACGATGCCGAGAGCAACCAGCGACTCGACAACAGTGTGGTCCTCGACACAGTGATCACCAT
>CAYGWJ010000201.1:0-17548 GCA_964353405.1 uncultured Anaerolineae bacterium | reverse complement strand
ACTCTTGGCGCTCTTGCGACCAACAATACCGAATACCCCATACCCCATACCCCATACCCCATACCCCATACCTAATCTCCAACTACATCCTTCCTTCCCAAAACGCCACGCGGTTCAGCTCGGCGTATTTCTTGGGCACGCGGCGCTGGATGACGGTCGTCCACACGTCCGGGTCAATCGAGTCAATCTGGCGGCTGAGCGCGCCCAGCAGAACAGAGTTCGCCAGTTGCGCCTTGCCCAATCGCTCGCCGATGGCAAGCCCATCCACGACGACAACTTTCCCCGTGCGAGATTTGACCGCAGCGAGTATGTCCTCTTCGGATGGATACTGCCAGTCGCCCACGCTCACCGACATCGGGATAATTTGCTGCCGGTTGACGATAACGGTACCGCCGGGCCTGAGCCAATCCAACCAGCGCGCGGATTCGAGCATCTCGAAGGCGAGTAGAATATCAATCTGCCCGATCTCGGCGGTGGATGCGCCGACGCGCCTGCCCCAGCGCACGTGGCTATCCACTACACCGCCCCGCTGAGAAAAGCCGTGCACCTCGGACTTTTTGGCGTCGTAACCCACAGCCAATCCGACTTCAGCCACAATGTCGCTGGCGGTCAGGATGCCTTGCCCGCCGACGCCGACGAAAAGCATATCAAGTTTTTCAATCATATGTTACCTCGTTCTGAAAGGATGAAGGCGGAAGGCTGAAGGATGAATCTAAACTCATCTCTCGCCCTTCATCCCTCATCCTTCATCCTTCATACTTCGAAAGATCGCATCGCGTGGGCAAACTTGCAGGCAGACGTCACACCCCACGCACAGGAGCGGGTCAATCGTCGCCTTGGGGCGTTTGGTCTTGGCGTCCACTTCCGGCGATTTGAGAATCGCCGGGCAGCCGACGCGGAAGCACAACGCGCAGCCGTTACACGCTTCCAGGTCAACCGACACGACCTGCCGCTTTTGAAATTCGTCGAGGAACACGCACGTGCCTTGGACGATGACGACGCTCGGCTTGTCCTTGACCGCCAATGCTTCTTTGAGCGCCTGGTCAACCGCCGGTTCGTCGAGTGCGTTGACCTTCCACACGTTCTCGATGCCCATCGCGCGCACCACCGGCTCGATCGGCACGCGCTTGCCGCCGGCGCCCTGCAAGGTCGCGCCCGAGCCAGGATTGCCCTGCTGGCCTGTCATGCCCGTCGTGCCATTGTCGAGGATGACCGTCAGCGTCGGGCTGTTGTTGTAAATCACGCTGGCCAGCGCCGGGATGCCGGCGTGGAAGAACGTGCTGTCGCCGATGACGGCCACCATCTTTTCTTCCAACCCGGCTTGATTCGCGCCATGCGCCAACCCAATGGACGCGCCCATCGAGATGATGGTGTCCATCGCGTTGAACGGCGGCAGCGTACCGATGCTGTAGCAGCCAATGTCGCCGGACACGAGCACCTTGTGCTTGGAGAGTGAATAGAACGGCGCACGGTGCGAACAGCCAGGGCACAGCGCGGGCGGGCGGGGCGGAACCTTGAACGCAAGTAAAGTCGGTTCGCGTTTCGCGGCCGGCTTGACCGGCAGACCGGCCTTCTGCGCGCCTTCGCGCACGACGGTCAGCGTGTATTCACCCGTCATCGGGAAAACATCCTTGCCGTAGCAGCGCAGACCCATCGCGCGAATTTGCTCTTCCCAGAACGGGTCAAGCTCTTCGACGACGACGAGCGTCTCGACCTGCGCGGCGAAATCGCGGATCATTTTTTCGGGGATGGGATGACTGAGGCCGAGCTTCAAGATGCTGTAACCTTGAAACACTTCGCGCGCGTATTGATAGGCCACGCCGCCCGTGATGATGCCGATCTTGTTGTCGCCCCACTCGACGGTGTTGAGCGGCGTCGTCTCGGCATACGCTTTGAGCTTGAGGAGGCGATCTTCGACGATGGGATGGCGCAGCTTGGCGTGCGCCGGAATGATGACATACTTGAGCGGATTGCGATCGAACTTGCCCAGCGGCGGGAGCGCCCCGCGCTCTTGAGGCGCCTCCACCTCGACGGCGGACTTGGTGTGGCTGAGCCGCGTCGTCGAGCGGAGCATCACAACCGTGTCGAACTGCTCCGAGATATCAAAAGCAAGCGCGGTCCAATCCCTGGCTTCCTGGCTGTCGGAAGGCTCGACGCACGGGATCTTGCCAAATCTTGCGTACTGGCGATTGTCCTGCTCGTTCTGCGATGAGAAAGTGCCGGGGTCGTCGGCGCTCACCAGCACCAATCCCGCGCGCACGCCGGTATAGGAGGCGCTCATCAGCGAATCCGCCGCCACGTTCACGCCGACATGCTTCATCGCCGCCAGCGCTCGCGCTCCGGCGAACGCCGCGCCCAGCGCGCTGTCGAATGCAACCTTTTCATTAGACGCCCACTCGGACACAACGCCCTTGTACGTGGCAAGGTTCTCCAGAATCTCGGTGGATGGCGTGCCGGGGTAAGCCGACGCATACCTCACTCCGCCCTCGAACGCGCCGAGGGCAATCGCTTCGTTGCCGGATAACATTCGTTTCATATCTTGCTCCCACTATTGCAGGTTTGCCACCTACTCCTGGGAATACCCAGGGGTTGCCCCTGGGAACTCCCAGGGGTTGTCGCAGGAAAGGGGGACATCAAACCGCAGTCGCAAGAAACCTGCTTGCGCTGCTCAGATTTCGCTGGCCGCGCTCACACCTGCTCGAAGCGCTCCATGTCGAGCACGAACACCGTCGCGCCGCCAACTTCGACTTCGACAACGGACGAGGGGAGCATGGTGGGCGTTTCGGTGACGAGCGTGGTGAACACGGTGCGGCGGCGGCACGTCTGCCGCAAGACTCCCATCACGTCGTCCACCTGCCCATCCTCCACGCCGATCAGGAGTGTGGTGTTACCCCGGCGCAAGAATCCCCCCGTCGTCGCCAGCTTGGTGACGCGATACCCGTGCTCGTTCAGAGTGTGAACGGCCGCTTCCGAATCTTCGTCTTGAACCACCGCGATGACGAGTTTCATGTGGGGAATTGTAGCTTACGCAGGGGAGAAGGTCAAGTGGAAGGCCGTCCGTTGGAAAACTCTGCGTTGCCCACGCGGATGGCAGCTTTTCCTTCAGCCGGGCACTTGAACTCGCAGATGCCGCAACCAATGCAGCGATCGGCGATCATGTGCGGGCGCAGATTAGTCACCGGCTGGCCCGCGTCGTCGGTGACATAGAACGTATCGAGTTCCACCGCCTTGGGCGCGAGTGGGCACATCTCTTCGCACACGATGCACGGTGTATTCTTGGCCCACGGCAAGCAGCGGTCGCGATTGATTTCGGCCTTGCCGATGACGCGTTTGCGTTTTTCTTCGAGCGAGAGATTCGGAATCGCGCCTGTGGGGCAGACCTGGCCGCACGCGTGGCACGAGTAATCGCAATAGCCCAGGCGCGGGACGAGCATAGGCGTCCACACGCCGTCGAGGCCCGATTCCCAGAGCGCCGGCTGCAGGCCCGAGGTCGGGCAGACCTTGAGGCATTCGCCGCAGCGGATGCACTGTGATAGGAACGCTTCGCTGTGCGCGCCGGGCGGGCGGATGAGGCGTTGATCACGTCGAAACGTTTTTGGAGCGAAGGGATACACGGCAGCGGCGACAAGTCCCGCGCCCAGTGCGACCATCGCTTGTCGTCGGCCCGGATCATATGCCTGAGAAGGTGCAAGTAGAGACGCCCCGGCGGGGCGTCTCCACATCTGTCCATTCGGCGTTGGACATTCGGGCAAGCAGTCCAGGCAGACGGTGCATTCGGCCGGGTCGCTGGCAAAGGTCTCGGCGTCAATGGTCCCGGTGGGGCAGGCGCGCGCGCAGCGCAGGCAATGACGGCAGGCATCTTCACCCACCACGCGCCGCAGAACCGCCACACGGCTTAACAGTCCGAGCAGGCCGCCCAGCGGACAAAGGTAGCGGCACCAAAACCGCTCGGCCACCCAGTTGAGCGCAACGATGCCGGCCAGCAACAGGCCCGGGACAAGATTCCACCAGCGCCACACGTCCGCTGGAAAGAGCGAGGTGCGCACAGACACATCGAACCCATCGAGCACACCTTGCAGCGGTTCGACGTTGTAAAGCAATTTCTCCAAACCCACCGCCGCTTGATTCAGCCCAGGCAAAACGAACGAGGCCAGCCCGCGCGTCAGGAGGCTGATCGGGTCGAATACCAACAGCGTGAGGTTGCCCGCCAGCGCCGCGCCCAGGATGCCGATCAGCACGATGTATTTGACCGAGCGCCAGCGCTCCGAGACAGGCGTTTTTTCCACGCGCGGTGATTTGCGCCTGCCTCCGGCCCAAGCCGGCCGAATCAAGTCAAGCGTCGTGCCCAGCGGGCAAATCCACCCGCACCACACGCGGCCCGCGACAAGCGTCAACCCCAGTGTGACGAGCGCCAGCGCCAATCCATCCACCCAGCGCCGCCCGGCGACGACCGAGGCCAGCATCGCCAGCGGGTTGAGGCGAAAGAACAGCGGCGTCGCCGCCTCGCCTGCAGCGGATGGGAATTGCCCACCACGCGTGACAAGGAGCAACGTGAGAAAGACGACGAGCGCAACGATTTGTGTGACTTGACGGGCGCGACGCCAGGGGAGTGCGGAAGGGTTTGCGGCTCGTGGTCGAGGCTTACGGTTCATTCACTACTCGCGGGTTAGACCTGACAGGTTTCCAAAACCTGTCAGGTCTGGCTAGTCTGCCACCACTCTTGAGCGCGCTGAATCAGTTGGGGCGTGTCCAGCTCGTGTGACGGGTCAACCGTGTGACACAGCACATCCTTGGCCGCCTCGGTAAGATGCCCGGACGGTTGATACTTGAGCAGCTCGATAAAGAACGGAAACTCGGACCGGTCGCCCAATATCACGAGCGATTGACAACCGTTCACGATCTGCGTGAGGCAACGCCAGAATGCATCCGCTTTCTCTTGCGCGGCCTCACCGCCGTCATCGTTCAATACGATGGATTCGGACGCCGTGAGCCATTGCTCGACCGGCGGCGCACTCGAGCGCGCACGGCGCACAGACTCGTGGAGCGCTTCTACAAGCGCAATGCGAGTCGGCAGGTCGAGGTCACGCGCGGACACAACGCCAGTTCGACTCGCCGGCTCCACACCCGCCAGGCGCACATAGTCGTTCAACTCGGCGATAGAAACTTGCCAGGGAGCATCAAGCGTCATGTGCATCACGGATCACGCAGTAATTTCTTCGATCTTGATGCTCTTCAAATCCAACGTGCCCAGCCCGCGCGCCGCGCCCGCCTTGACATACGAAATCGCATCGGCCTTGAGGCCAAAGAGCGTCGTGGCATAAGCGTCCGCCGCGATGATGTCATGGCTGGCGATGATGGTCTTGGCGAGTTTGACGTCGTTCAAATTGCCGCCGGTTGGACCGTTGTTCATCAGCATCCGATAAGCATCCACGACGATCAGTTTGGGCCGGAAGAGCGTGTACAGGTCCACAATGCGCTCGCCCAAGTTGGCATGCAGACTGCCGCGATTTTCCGTCAACCCCATCAAATTCTTGGCCGCCAACGTCAGTCTCGTCGTGCCATGATGCTTGGCGATCGGCACGTCAATGATGACATCGGCCTTGAGCGCGTCCTGGTAGACGGGCCATTTCTTGATGTCCTTGCCCTCCGGGATCGCCGTGTCCTTGAACTTGACCGAACTCATCACGACCATTTGCCCGCCAGCAGCCTTGACCGCGTCGCCAATCTGGCTGATTTTATACGCTTCCTCGGCAGTGCCGCCGAAGGGATGATCCATCACCGTGACGGACGACGCGCCCGCCTCGCGACACAGCCTGACAAGCTCGGCCACGACCTGCGGGTTCGTCGTGGCCGCATACTCGGGGCTGTGATACGCCACGCAAATGTTGGGCTTGATGATGACGGACTGGCCTGGCTTGACGAAACGTTCCATCCCGCCCAGCGCTTTGACGGCTCGGCGCGTGAGCGCGGCCGGGTCCTCTCCGCGCGCCACGGCCATGTACGCCGAGCCTGGCGTGGAGGAGACAGTCGCTTGCGCGAGGGCCGTTGGAGCAGGAGCAAGAGTTGACGTCGCCTTTGGAGCGGCAGTCGGCAGAACAACCTGCGGTACTTGCCTCGGCGGGACAGTGGGGGGAATCTGCGGCGTGGACGTTGGCAGCACAGTGGTTGCCTGAGGCGACGAGCACGCAGCGGCTTCCAACAAAGCGGCGATGCTGCTGCTGGTCAGGCCGAGCGCAAACATCCTATTCATAAACTGGCGTCGTGTCATCATAGGCCAAACCTCTGATTAAAAGCTGCCTCAATTGTAGGACAGGCAATCGAATCGGGTCAATAGTCCAAAAGGCATAGGGGGATTTGATGCTATAGCTCGAAAGGCCCATCAGGGCCGGACAGGTTCGGGGTTAGTATAGGATAAAGCCCTGACGCGCGCTGCAAGCTCGCCGTCGTCCAGCTCGCGCTTTTCCCAGGCGCGCAAGTCAATCCAGTTAACTTCAACCAGCAAGCGTCCGCCTGGTTGGCCGCCCGGGTCCGGCACATCCACACGAACCAGGGGATACGGACCACAGCCTGCGTCCGGCAGGGCCGGCGCCACCGCTAACGCATCCCAGGCAGCCTCGCTGGCGCGAGGCAGAGAATGCCCCGAGAGATCCAAGCCGCTCAATTCAAAACGTAGCGCGCCGTCGGTATCCAGGCGGGCAGTGCCGGCCAGATCGCGGCCCGCCAAAAGCTGCGCTCCAATGGACTGACAACTGGCCTGACTTGCGCTGGGTGGGGCCGTGCTGACAGGCGCAGGCTCGCGCACAATCAGAAAGCCGACGACCAGCAGAGTCACGTCTGCCACAAACAGCACTGCGAGCAGGAGAATCTGGCGGCGGGTGAGACCTGCCAAGATCGTGTGCATCACTCGTTCACTAACTTGTAGCCGCGCCCGCGCACCGTTGCAAGATATTTCGGGTTGGCCGGGTCCGCCTCGATCTTGCCGCGCAGTCGGCTGAGCAACTTGTCACACCGCGCGTCGTCAATATTCTCCATATAGTCTGCGCCCCACACCGCCTCAGCCACATCATCGCGCGTGACGATCTTGTTCATCCGCCCATACAGCAGCAGCAACAGACGATACTCGTGATCGGTCAGGACGGGCGCGCGCTTACCGTCCACCCACACATCGCCGCTGTCCACATCCACGTAAACGCCGGGGCGAACCGTTTGCTGGACGCGGTGCTGCCGCCGGGCATACCCGGCGAACAATTCCCCGAACACGGCCGGTGATTCGCCTTCCCCTGAAGGGGAGCGTTGACTCACGAGTATCCCTTTGCGGACAAGGACTTGCATCGCCTCGTCGAGCGGCGGCTTGCTTCCACGGGTCATAAAACGCAACAGCGCATCCCGGTCGTCGCGTGAGAGCTGTTCCCACAGCTTGGCGCACTCGGCGCGCACAGGTCCCTCGCTATCGAGCTGCTGGCGGGCCACCATTAAACTGCGTGTGCGCAAGTTAACCGGCGCTCCGGCTGCTACACGAATCAACACGGCGGTCACCGCCTGAAGCAGGCCCAGATGACCGCCTGCCTGCTTGAGCACAAAATCAACCTGATCGTGGTCAAGCTCGACGCTTTCGTCGCGAGCTATCCCGGCGACAACTTGACGGGCTTCGTCCTGGCTCAACCCGGTCAGGTAAATCGCGTGCTCGGCAAACATCTCGCAAAACTCGGACGCTTCAGCGTCCTGCCTCTGCTCGCACAGTTCTGTGCCCGTGGCCGTCACAAAGCACAGACGGTCGCCATACTTGTCGCGAAGCGCGCGCAGGTTCAGGAACACTCGCCCATCCAGCCTGGCAAATGGATCGTCAAACTCGTCAAACAGGAACACAACGCGGCGGCCCAACTCTTCACTCAACGCGACGATAGCCTCGTTGAAGCTGAGCAGCACCAGGAACGGCGAAGACGGCTCGACCACGGTGTGATACAAATCCTGCAACCGCTCGACCAACGCTTTGGCCGCGCCCAGGCGCTTGACTTCGGCCAGCGCGCTGCGGAGGGCCGCTTCGTAAAACCCCTGCTCGGTCAGCGTGAGCATCAGATTGCAGTCCACGTAGAAAAACGCCATGCCGCCCGCGCGTCCTTCAGTCAAAGCGGATTGCCCTTTGGAAGCAAGCTGCGCCTGCTCGGCCCGGCTGGCGATGTTGCGCAGCAGCGTGGACTTGCCCATATTGCTGAGCGCGACGACGGAACAGCATTCGCCTTCGGACAGAAACGACATCAGGCGATTCAAATCAGAGTGGTGCGTGAGAAACGCGGTTTCACTCATACGTCCATCCGTCCCTTGACTCTGTCTCAGGGCCCTTGAGATTCGGGACAAAACGAGCCAACGCGGCGGTCACGTTCGGTTTCCGCGTTGGCTCACACTCGACAGGACATGTTCAAGCCACTGGCACTCGCGGGTGCCAGCCGCCCGCCTCAAGGCTGCGAGAGACGCAACCGCCGGGCAGCGAACAGCACTACCAACAACGCTGCCGCAGCCAACACCATCCCGAAACCGCCCATGCCGGTTTGCGAGATAGTCCCCGATTCCGACGTGGGCGTCGGCGATGCGACTGACGCAACCGACCCCGGAGTGCCAGTGGAAGGCTTGCCAGCTAAAGTCGTCGTGGGAGTTGCCTTGGCGGCGGTCGGCGTAACCGCCGGGGCCGGCGTCTCCGGCGTGGTTTGGGTGGACGCCGTCGTCGGCGAAGCCTCAACAGCCGGCGCGGATGTCGGCGGAACTGGTGTCGCCGTCGGCGGCTCGATGGGCGCCAGAGTAGCCGCAGGCTGAGCAGTCAGCGTCGCCCCGGCGACCGTGGTCGCGTTCGTGGCGGCCTGCGCAGTATTCGCCGCCTGCACGCTGGCAGCTTGACCGCGCTGCATAAAGAACACGGCGGCAATGCAGATCAGCCCGACAACAAACAACGCCGCCAGGCCGCCCGCCAGAATCATGAACATCCGATTCGAGGATTCCCCACTTTCCTCTTCGGGTTCGTCAATCATCGTCTCGTCTTGCATGGACATCGTAATCCTCCTTGAGGGGCAAGCACACTTCGCAGCGATCGGTCGCCGCCGATGACCGTGATATTCTACCTCAAAAGCTCCAAATTCACATAAGGCACAAACACCGTTCCGGCGTTTCCGCCCAGGTCCACCTCGGCGCCATAGACGCGCGCGCCGCTTTCCAGGCGCTGTGATTTTCCTGGAACGGCTGTGACAACGCCGACCGCGCCGTGGTACGGAGGCCGAACGACTCGCACGAGCGCGCCCTCTGCCAGCGGCGCGCCAGGGGGAGGCGGAGGAGACGGCCTCAATTCGGTGGGCAGCGGGATGAGCACTTCCGGCCGTGTCACGCCATAGCGTACACGCGTGTCCGCACTGATACACGCTTCACGGCCCGTCTGCCCACACAACAGTTGAAAGATCGGCTCGGCCATCGGCGCACGGCCAAAGCCTTCCGTCAGAATGATGGGGAACGACGCAGCTTGGGCCAGAGCGCGCAGCTCGCCATCCATACTCCCGGCAATGAGTCCCCGCACCTGGAGCTGCATCGCCTGCTGAAGCGCGGCAGCATCAATCCATGCCCCGCCGATGACGATGGCGCCGTGGCAGGCCACGTCAATCACCCTGGCCTTGAGGGGTTCGTCGGGCCTGTCGGCGACGACGCGGAGCACACCGAACGCCTCACCGCCGCAACCCCACGTTCCCTGCACCATGGCCCCGGCCGCCTCAATTACCACGCCCTGCCCCGGGGTTACGGCCGTGACCGTACCCTTGAGATAAGCTCTCACCTCAATCAATTGCGGCTCGACTTCCAGCAGCACGCGCCCATTGCCCACCGCGACGATTTTGCCTTTGGCCGGAGCGCGCACAATGCGGCGGAACAACCCGCCGCGCGCCGCCAGCGGCTGATCGGCTTCCACCGCCGCGCCCATCTCTTTGAGCATGTAGCGTTTCACCTGCGAGCGAGGCACGCGCAGCGCGCTGGCCACGTCGAGGATGCGAAAGTCATGCGTGTGATGAACGCGCGCGACAACCTGCGTCGGCTCAACGCGCTCGTTCTGGCGAGCCAACACTTCTCCCGGCGCGCCAGCGGGCAGCCTCCGCTCACGCTGGATCAGCGTCAGCGGCATCACCCGAGCTACGTACGGATAAAAATGGAGCGTTTCGTCCGCCATAGTGATTCGTGATGCGTGCTCTACAGACATCACGCCCCCATATCCCACAACCACTGCTGAATGCGCTCACGCCGCTTGTCTGCATCCGAAGGCAAAGCGAGCGGGCGCCCGCGCGCGTCAATCACTACCCCCACCAGACCGCCGTGCACCTCAACCGCCTTGCCACCCCGACCCGGCCCGCCGCGTCCCACGTCAATATTCCGGCGCGGCCTCAGGTCGAGCACAGCTTTTTGGCCCGGCGGCAGCGGCAAGACTTCGAGTGAACCGGCTGCGACTTCGACTTCCAGATCGCCGCCGGTTTGATATTTCATCCTGACGCCCAGGATCGTTTCGCCCCATCGCGCGCGACCCACAGGCGTCACGACCGTGCCTAACGTGAGCAGTCCACCGGCATCGAGTGACTGCACCGTCACTAACGGTTGAGCCAGCGCGCATGCACCCAGCGCGGGCAACAGCCCGCCGCGATCGAGCACCAGCGTCGTCACGCCGATAGGCTCGATGGCGTCGAGCAACATGAGCGCGGCCTGACCGGGACGCGGTGCACGGCCTAGCACACTCCCGCTGGCGAGGATGGGTTCGAGGTATGGCAAAAGTGTTGGATACGGGCCGCTCCATTCCGCGGGCCAACCCGTCCGCGCTTGAGCCAGCGCGGCGCGTAGCGCTTGGCGCGCGATGGCCTGCTCAATCAACAACTCGCGTGAATCTTGCGGCACGGACGCGGGATGCAATTCCTTTTCCGTGATCAAGCTTTCGATTTCGCCGATGCTAGGCTCAAACGGCAGCCAGCGCGTGATGGCCTCCAGGCCGCACGCCCGGCGAACGTCACGCGCGCTGAGCGCCGTGCCCAGGTCACTGCGAACGAATACCTGCACCTGCCCGGCCTTGGCCGCAGCAATCGTCGTACAAGCCGCGCCCACATCCACGCCCAGAGTACCCTTGCGTGTGTCTTCCAGGCTGAGGTATTGGACGACATGCGCGATAGCGCGCGCCGTGGGCAGCACCGGCAGCTTGGACCAGCTCTTGAGATCGGTAAAGCCCGGCAATTGCGCGACCTTGATCGCCTGATACATCGCCTCCAGCTCGGCCTGCGCCGGGCCGATGCTTTCTACATCTACCCTGGGCCGGACGTTATCCGATACCTGAAGCTCGGCCTCGGCCCCGACGATTTCGGCGACCTGGGGCCGCAGCCTGGCATTGCCGGCAAACAAAATGCGCGGGCGCTGAGCCTCACCTAACAAGGTAGAAGCCATCGCCACACTTTCCACCATTTCAAGCACGGGTGTATCGGCCCCGCCATCTGTTCCGCCGACGACGCACACGACATCCGGGCGGGCTCGATAGATGCGCCGGACACGGTCCTCTTGGGTCAATCGCTCGACAGACTGCCCGTCCAATCCCCCAGCGCGAGTCAGCACATCCGTCACCTGAGTGTAGGTGCTGGCCGCTGCGCGCTGGAGGCTCGACACGCTCAAGTCGGCGGAGAGTCCGATCAGCACCAGCTTGAGTGGCCCGGCCGCGCTGATCGTGAACATGCACGCATCCACGCCCGCGCCATCGGGCCGCTCTGGCGTGATGAGCCGCCCGTGCTCGTCGAGCACCTGCCGGTGAGTGACGTCAGTGAGCTGCTCCAGTGCGTGGTCCACACCCGCAATCGTGTCCAGCCAGGGCGGCTCCACCGTCGAAGGCGCTTCGCCGCGACCCACAAAACGATAGATTCCCTCGACGCGCGCCAGCAGCGTGGTCTTGGTCAAGACCGAGCCAATATCAATTGCCAGAATGGATTCGATGCGATGCTCTTCCATCACATTCCCAGATTCAGCGCCGCAAGCACTGTCCTCACTTGATGGATCAAAGTCTGCGCCTGTCCTGCCAGCACGGCCGCACTGGCCGCGTATACTCCGGCAAAAGCCGCGCCGAGGGCCACGTACACAAAGCCGCGGCCCAGGACCGAGAGAACCCGGATCAATCGCGCTGCCCAGCCGCCGAGCCCCCTGCGACCTGTGGCTGTAAACGTGAACGAGAGCAAAACCGTCAGCGTTCCAAACACCAGGATGACCGAGTCAAGGATGAGCCACACAGAGTGATCCGTTCTCGCGCCCGACAGTGTGGCCGTGCTGACGCTCTGCGCGTACAACGTGCCCAGCACTGCGCCCCCAGCCGCCACACCCAACCCCACTCCCATCAGATAACCGGTGGCGATATTTCCTAGCCAGGCCAGTGAACGAAAACCTTTGAACAACATCAAGATACCCAACCCGGCGCCGACTAGAGCGATGGTCAGCTGTGCAATATCATGGTCAACACTGAACCGCGTCAAGCGCACAAAGACGTAAGGATACAAAACGCCCCACCCGGCCACAAGCAGCGCGTAAGCCACACCCGCGCCAACAAGAATGTGCAATGCCAGGCGATACAAGAACTTGAACAGATCGCCTACGCCTGGCAAATCGCCCAGGAGATAGCTAAAGACAAAGACCGTCAACACGGCGGCGACCGCCGTCCCAACGAGAGTGAAATCCATTCCAGCCAGGCCGGGAATCATCCGCGTTGCCTCCCGCCCGAGTGCGTTGCAGACTGCGGCTTGCGACCGGACACGAGTTGCACCAATCCTCCCAGCACCATGAGCGCCACCAGCGCCACGTTAACCAGACCGATGGAGGCCAGAGGCGCCAGCACCTGTTCCATCCCATCCTTGTCGTCCTGGAGCACCTCGCGCAGTTTCAATCGGTAAGCGGTTGCACCGGGGACGCCCACGATCATGCCGCTGACCTGATGGCTTGCCACATAAGGTCGCGACATCGGCTCAGCCGAAGCGCTGACGCCCGCCAGGAACGTGGGCGCATCGGAGCGCGCAGCCAGTTGCTCGACCCACCAGCGCACTGTGTCCGGCGTGGCTGCCAGCTCAACCACCATTGAAATCGGCGTGCTCTGAATGAAATATGCCACGGCGGCGTCCTGGCCGGGCAAGTAACCGCGCTGCTCGACCTTGATCGGCAACGTGCCGGTCAACGTACTGTTGATCTGATTGACGACGGCCTGTGCCACCGCCGGACCCGCCTGGTAGAGACTGGCGACCTTGACGTTCGCCTTGCGCGCCGAAAGGTGACGCAGCAACACGCGTGCCTGCGTATCCATCTCCGGCGATTGCGTGGCATCATAGTCAAACGCCACCAGCACCGCCGCGCCCGAAGGCAAAGCCTGAATGTTGTTGAACATGTCTTCGTTGGCTGGATCGAGTGGCGGGGCGCTCACCAGTCCGAACAGCAGGTTCGGCTGTACCAGCGGCAAGACCGCCAAGACCGCAATGGCGAGAAAGACCAACCAGCGTTGGGTATTGCTCCACAACCTTTGCGCGGGGCTTTCACCTTCGCGGTGGACGACCGCCGCCGCGCCGCGAGCAAGCAATTCGGCAAGTGCGCGAGCCCGGGCTAAATCGCTGGCGGGTATCTCGGGATATAGGGGGCGGGGCATACCCGCACCCAGTGCTTGCGACACAATCTCTGCCGCGGGCAGCGCGCCATGCACACCTGCCAATACGCCTTCCGTCTCAGCCGGCTCTTGCTTTTCCGGTTCCGCCGTCGCTCCGGCCGGTTGAAGCTCTTTTAACCACAACGGGAGTTCTGCAGCCACCAACCCGCCCGCTGTGGTCGGGATAGACGGGGTTTGGATCAACGCGGGCGGAGCGGCAGCACCTGCCCTCACCGGTCCGAGTTCCTTGAGCCAGTCAGGCAATTCTGCCGGCGGCTCGGCCTTCGACTCTATGAACGGCAAGGGAGCCACGGGAGTCATCTGCGGCTCTGAGACAGCCGAGGGTGCTCCCCTGTCTTTAAGCCAATCTGGCAACTCGGCCTGAGCCGGGGCCGCCACGACAGGCTCGGTTGGCACTGATATGGCCTCGCTAACGGAAGCTGTGCTTGCCGGCTTCCGCGGCGAAGGCACTGTGGGCGGTAAGCTCTGACGCGGCGCCTCGCGCGGTGCTTCCGCCTCTATGGCAAGTGACGCACCCTGAGCAGGCACGAAGGCGGGCGGTGTCCCAAGTTGAGACAGCCAATCTGGAATCTCGGCCTCGGCAGGCGACGGCTCGGCAAAGGTCGAAGGCTCAAATGGAGGCAGCGGAGTGCTCACGGGAGTGGGAGCCTGGACAGACTCACCCGGCAGAGGTTGCTTGAGCCAATCTGGAACATCGGCTTCCGCAAACGACGGCGCGGCGGGCGACGCGTAAGGCGCGGAAGGTGGTTCAAGTTGCGCGCGCCGCGCCGCGCGGGGTGTTTCAACCTCGACGGGCGGTGGTGCAACAGGCGGCGGAGGCGGCGTCTTGGCCGTTGGGACAAGGTCCTTGAGCCAATCGGGAATATTCGCCGACTCGGGCGCGGGTTCGCCGCCGCCCAATCGTGCTGCCAGATCAAAAGTGGACGACTCTTCAACCGACTCTGCGCTCTCCGCTTCGCGGCCACGCAACCAGTCTGGCATATTCTCGTCCGGCGCCGACGACTCGGGGAGGCTTCCTCGCAAACGTCTCAGCCAATCATCTGATTCACCGGGCGACTCTACGTGGGGCGACGGAGCAGGTGGTGGCGCAGGCGGCTCCGGCGCTGACGCAGAGGCAGGCCTGGCCGGGACCAGACGCGCGCCGCACGAATCGCAAAAGATATTGGCCGACGGGTTCATCCGCGCGCACATCGGGCAACGCCTTCCCGCCGGGGCGGATAGCGTCGTCCCGCACTTGCTGCAAAAGCGGCTTTCGTCTGGATTGGCTGTGCCACAGTTCGGGCAGTTAGTCATTAGTCACTCGACGGGCGATCGGCCCCCATGAGCACGCGCAGAGCAGTGGCCGTGATGCCCAATCCAACGCCCAACAGAATGCCGCGCATTCCGGCCATAGCCGGGACGCGGATAATCCATTCGCGCAGGTCTCTCAACGGTGTCAGATTGAATAGAGGCACCTGTCCCAACAACACAATAATCGCCGTGATCAGGAATAGCGCCCCGCCGACTGTGCCAGAAGCGGAACGCATCCGCAACGTACGATAAGCGGCAAAGGCCAAGAGAAACGGCAAGAGGGCTGCCAGCGAGGCCTGAACGGGGATCAAAATGTATTGATAAAGCCACAGCATCACTTCACCGGACACGCCTTGTCGGGCTGCGTCCTGCCCAAGCACCATGGCCGTGACGCCCTCCCATGCGCCGATCACCAGCACGACGCCCATGCTCGCCAGCAACACAAAGCTGTAGAACCAGCCGGGGCGCTGGCGGAAGATGCGAGTTCCGTGAACGTGGAATACGTTGAACGCCCCCAGGATCGCGGCGAACGCGGCAGTGATCACGGCCAGCTCCACCAGAATGGCGCGTGCCGGAGCAATGACCGGCCAAAAATACGTGACCAGCGTGAGCCAGCCGAACACCATCGTGACGACAAGCGGTGCGACACGCTTCACAGGGTCGGGCCTCCCCACAAACGCTGCAACAACGCGCCAGCCGAAGCGACAAAGAGCAGAGCCGCCAGCAACCAACGAATGATATCTTGCGCCAGCAAGCTGCCTGCGTGCACGGGCAGGTTATCCATGTAACCGCTGGCGGCAAACATTTCTTCGCCAATCATCAGATGATTGACCGATGGGTACATCACCGCCAGCGGCGCAACGTCCGCCGCGCCAGCCGCCTGGAGTACAGCTTGTTTAGAGCCTTCCTCGGTGATAAAGGCTGCTTCCGGTCCAAATACGCCCGCCATGACATTAGCAGAGGTTTCTTCCGAAGATAGAATGTCGCTCACGCCAGCCGCATAGGGCAGAGGCGAAGCAGCCACGTAGCGAACTGCGCGAGGGTCATAACCGGCCATATTGCCCTGTCGGGCATACGCCCGGCGGAGGACATCTTGCGCCATTACCAAAGCTGTGGGGTCGGCCACGGTCACCGTGGGGGGAGTATCCGTGGCTGCAGCTTCATCAGCCAGCGATTCGAGGATCGCGAGTCCGGCAAGTGTGGCAGCTGTATTGCCGCCACCAATGCCGCTCGTGCCCAGGGAGAGGTGGAGGCTTTGACCACTTTCAATCGCGCGGTCCTGCTGACCACGCAATATCTCCAAGCCCGGGAGGGGACGCAAAGTGGGACGGCGACCGGTCCAGGCAATACCGCCCAAGACGGCGATCAAGGCTCCCAGGGCCACAACCAGAAGCGCGCCAGCGATTTGCGAAGAATCCATCGGCAATTTTCCTAAGTGGCGTGATGGTCCGCTTCGGTCAGTCGGCGCTCGATCTGGTCGAGCGCATCCGCGTCATCGAGCAAGGACGACAGCTCGTCAAGCGACTGGACGTCAGCAAACCAAGTCAGGAATGGCTGTCCGAACAACAGGGCCTGGCTGCCAATGAATCCCAACGGCCGGATCACTTGTAACAGGATGGGAGCGACGGGCATCAGCCCCCATCGGTCCAGCCGCGCAGCCCATTCGTCAATTAGCTCTTTGCGCCGGGTAGTGTCCACACCGGCAAGTATACCACACTGCGCGTGTCCAATCGCGCGGCGGCACGCCGATAATTGTAGTCAAATTGCTCGCGTTGTCAAAATTGACCGGGACCGCGCCGATTGACGTAATTATGCGGGAGTATAGCACGCTTCATGTGGCGTGGCAAGCGTGACTCTACCCTGCCTGTGGTGTTTTAGCTTGACACAAGTGAATTGTATCCTGCTGACATGGAGAAAACGATGCCACGCATCAAGGTGATTTTCAATCCCGCCGCCGACCGGGGACATGCACGCGAGATGGCGCCGCAGATCAAAGAGTGGCTCGGCGCAAAGGGCGACATCGGTTGGGCCGAAACATCACGACCTGGCGAGGCGGTTGAACTGGCCGCGCGCGCATGTGAAGAAGGCTATGACGTCGTCGCGGCGGCGGGAGGCGATGGAACCACGCAAGAAGTCGTCAATGGGTTAATGATCGGCCGGCGCGGCGAGATCGGGTGCACACAGTCAATTCCTATGGAATTGGCACGGAATTTTGGATCAGTTCAGAGGCATCCTTAAGTTTTCCCGAATCTTCTTTTTAACTCTCCAGCAGCAAGTTCTCCGGCAGCCTCTACGACTTTGCCAACAATGGGATTGACAAGAACGCTGATGATCGCACCTGCCATTTGTGGCAAGTGCTTCTCAAACCAGTTCTTAACATACTCCATCGTTGTTAGGTCTGGCTTCGTCGCCATGGCTGCTTCCTCAAGCTCCTTAACGTAACCGTTGCGCAATCAGAGCCGACTTCGTTCCGGGCGGCTCAAAACTCGAACTTTGACAAGCGCATATAGTAAAGCCCGCCGGTTTGTGGCAGAATCATGGTTGTGATACCATTCCGTCACACGACAGGAGGGC
>CAYGWJ010000200.1:0-12979 GCA_964353405.1 uncultured Anaerolineae bacterium | reverse complement strand
TGTTGATGACGGCCACGCCGCACAAGGGCGACCCGGAGAATTTCTCCTTGTTCCTCCAACTGTTGGATCGTGATGTCTACGCGGATGTGCGCTCCATCAAAGAGGCGATGGAGCGGCGAGTCGCGCCGTTTTATTTGCGCCGCACCAAAGAGGCGATGATCTATTTCCCAGAGCGCCAGCCCGATGGCACCTGGGCCGCGCGCAAGATTTTCACCAAGCGCATCCCGCACACCGTGGCCTTTGCGATTGACGGGGCCGAGTACACCTTGTATCGGGATGTCACCAACTTTGTCAAACATCAGAGTCGGCGCGCGGCTGAGGCAAGCGATGACCCGCGTGCCCGCGCGGTTGGCTTTTTGATGTCGCTCTATCAACGGCGGCTCGCGTCCAGCACCTATGCGATGCATCGCTCGCTCGACAATCGCGTCCGGCGTTTGGAAGAGGGTCTCAAGCGTGCCCAGGAGCTAGTCCGCCTGGCTCCACCCGACATCCCCGACGCACAAGAGCTGGAGGAGATGGAAGAAGGCGAGCGCGAGCGGCTGGAGCAATTGGTCGAAGCGATGACGCTGGCGCGCAACGCGAATGAGATAGGGCAAGAGATCGCCGAGTTGCGCCAACTCGCGCAACAGGCGCAAGCGGTGCAAGATTCCGCCGAGGGTTCGGGTGCCGAGAGTTTGGGCGCAGAGGCCAAGCTGACGCGGATGGAAAAGCTTCTCCGCGACGAGGGGTTCTTTGACCAGCCTGACCAACGCCTGTTGATTTTCACAGAGTTCAAGGACACGCTTGACTATCTGGTGGAAAAATTAAAGTCGTGGGGGTTCCGCGTCGGCACGATCCACGGCGGGATGAAAGCCGGCTCGCGCGACGAGCCAGGCACGCGGTTGTATACCGAGCAGCAGTTCAAGGAAGGCGCAATCCAGATTCTTGTGGCGACCGAAGCCGCAGGCGAAGGCATCAACCTGCAATGCTGCAACATCCTGTTCAATTATGACATCCCCTGGAATCCGAACCGGCTCGAGCAGCGCATGGGCCGCATCCATCGCTACGGACAGCTCAAGGATTGCCTGATTTTCAACTTTGCGGCGACCAACACCATCGAGGGCCGCGTGTTGCAGCGGCTGCTCGAAAAGCTCCAAGAGATTCGCAACGCGCTCGACGACGATTCGGTGTTCAACGTGGTGGGCGAGGTGCTGCCGGCCGCGCACATCGAGCGCGTCTTGCGCGATTATTACGCGGGCAAGCTGGGCGACGAAGACCTGGAAGACCGGCTCTTGCGCGACGTGGACGAGGGACAATTTCGCGCCATCTGCCAGAACGCGCTGGAAGGGCTGGCGCTCAAGAGCCTCAACCTGGAGATGCTGGTCGAGCGCCGCGCGCGTGCGCAGGAACGGCGCGTGGTGCCGGAAACGATCGCGCGTTTCATCTCCGAAGCCGCGCCCTTTGCCAATCTGGCGATCAAGCCGGTGGCGTCGTTGCCCCACGTCTTTGAGCCAGGCCGCACGCCGCCCGAGCTGCGCCGCTATAGCGAGTCCCCCGATTGGCGGCTGCCCCTGGTGGCCTTGCGCTATCCGCGCTGCTCGACCGACCGGACGACCGCCGACGCGCACAATCTGGAATGGGTGACGCCCGGCCATCCGCTCTTTGAGGCGCTCCGCCGCCACGTGCTGGCGCAAGCGCAAGAGGCGTTCGGTAAAGGCGCGTGCTTTTATTCGCTTCAGCACGACCTGCCCGCGCGTCTGGGTTTCTATCGGGCGCGCGTGGTGGATGGCAATGGCAAGGTGATCCACGAGCGATTGTTTGCGGTGGAGCTGGCCGAAAACAGCGAGCCTGCTTTGCGAGAGTCTGCCTTGCTGGGCAACTTTGCGCTTGCTCCTATGCCGCAGGACCCGCCTCCGATTGCCCAAACAGCCGAAGCGACCGAGTGGTTGAATGGACATGCTCTGCTGCCTTTCTTGGAAGAGGTGCGGCGCGACCGTGTGGCCGAGGCGGATCGCGTGGCGCAGCACGTCGAGCTTTCGCTCACCGAGCTGATTCAAAAGGCCGACGACGAAATTGGGCGGGCGGCCATCGAAGTAGAGCAAGGCGCGCAGGGCGCCGAAGGCCGCCTGGCCCAGGCCGAGGCTCGCCATGCCGAGTTGCTCGCGCGGCGCGAGCGCCGACGCCAAGAGTTGGGCCGCCAATGCTCGCTCACGCTTCAATCCGTCGAGCGCATCACCAGCGTGCTAGTCTTGCCGCATCCCGAACGGGAAGCAGTCGAGGTGCAACATTTGCGCCAGAACTCGGCGACCGAAGCGATGGCGATGCAAGTCGTGATAGAGCACGAGCGCACGCAGGGCCGCCAGGTCTATGACGTGCATGAAAAGAACCTGGGTTATGACATCACCAGCCTCGACCTGAACTCGGGCGAGCTGCGGCTGATCGAGGTCAAGGGCTTGGGCGCGGCAAGCGGCACGATCCTGCTCACGCCCAATGAGCGGCGCGTGGCCGAAGACCGCCGCGATTGCTACTGGCTCTACGTCGTCACGAACTGCGCCGCCACGCCAACCTTGCAAGAGCCGACCCGTGATCCCGCGCGTTTCCCCTGGCATGAAGTCATAAAGGTGCAGCACTACTGGCTTGAGGTGAACGCGATGACTCAACCTATGCAAATACGCGAAAGTGGTGCATCCTATAAGGTGAGTTGACGCAGGATCCACAGTGCACCCAAGCTCTGCATTCACGAGGAGAGTAGACATGACCGAGATTGACCCGATCCAGCAAGCCTTAGAACTCCCTGGTGGAGCTCGTTTCTTCAAATGCGCTTTACAGATTAACCCATACGAGTACCTGGCTCGGCATGGTAAGACAACTCTGTTTTCGGATGAGGCAACATATAACGAGGCCATTATCCGCGCCTGCAAGGAGCAAGAGATCGAGGTAATCGCAGTAACAGATCATTACCGCATTCGCAGCTCGGTTGGCCTCTGGCAGGCAGCCAAAGCTGCAGGCTTACGAGTCTTTCCAGGCTTTGAAGCTGTTACGAAGGAAGGCGCACATTTTCTATGCCTCTTCGACCCAGACAGGCCGAGAGAGCAGTTGGAACGCATACTTGGAGACTGCGGTATTCATGACGAGAATGCCGCTTCACCGACGGGCAAGTATGACATGCTAGAGTTATTGGAACAGGCGCGTGGTGTCTGGAAGGCTGTCTGCATCGCTGCGCACGTCGCTTCGGAAGGCGGGCTTTTGCGCATGTTGACAGGCCAGCCTCGAATCAATGCATGGCGCTCCTCAGACCTGGCAGCCTGCTCACTTCCAGGGCCGGTGAAGGATGCTCCAGATGATCTTCGCCCTATCCTGGAAAACAAGAACCCAGAGTATCGGCGTGATCGCCCTGTGACAGTTATCAACGCACAGGATGTCTGTGGGCCTGATGATCTGGTCAAGCCAGCAACATCTTGTTGGATAAAGATGTCGGATGTTTCTATCAACGGTTTGCACCAGGCATTCCTTGACTCTGACTCACGTATTCGCCTGTCAAGTGATCCGGTGCCCGAGGCGCATATTGAGTTGGCAGCGGTGACATGGCAAGGTGGTTTTCTAGATGGACAAAAGATTCACTTTAACGAGAATTTGAATGTTCTGATCGGTGGCCGCGGAACGGGCAAATCTACGATTGTGGAGAGTTTGCGCTACGTGCTGGGATTGGACCCTTTGGGCGAAGAGGCACGCAAAGCGCACGAGGGGATTGTCCAGAACGTAATCAAAAACGGCACCAGGCTTTCGCTACTAGTGCGTTCCCAGCGGCCGTCCAGGTGTGAATATAGAATTGAGCGCACTGCTCCCAATCCCCCCATCGTGCGGGATGAGCACGGGCAGGTTCTGAACCTCACGCCCAAAGACATTCTTCCGAACGTCGAAATCTATGGGCAACATGAGATTGCGGAACTAGCCAAAAGTCCTGAAAAGCTGACGCGATTGCTTGAACGGTTTGTCGAGCGCGACCTGGATCTGGTACATCGCAAAAGTGAACTCAAGCAGGCGCTCCAACGTTCACGCACCCGCATTCTCGAGGTTCGTGAGGAATCGCAGCAAGTGGAGGAGCGTCTGGCGGCGCTCCCGGGCCTTGAGGAAACCCTGAAGCGATTCCACGCAGCCGGACTGGAAGAACGGCTCAAGGAACAGAGCCTGCTGGTGCGCGAGGAGCGCGTGCTCAAAACTGCGCGCGAGCGACTGTCGCCGTTTCGAGAGTCGCTGGATCAGGTTCAACGCGAGCTTCCCATTGACCGCGCCTTTCTTTCGCAGAAAGCGGTTGAGGAACTCCCAAACCCGGCGATCCTTGCAGAAGCGGACGCTACACTCGGACAACTGAGTTCCACTCTGGAGACGATTCTCGCCCAGGCCAGGCAAGCCATTGACGACGCGGACACGAGCATCGCCAGCACTCTGCTTCGTTGGGAAGAGAAGAAACAGGCAGCGCAAGCTGCCTATGAAAGGATTCTGCGGGAACTGCAAAAGTCGAGTGTGGATGGCGAAGCGTTCATCCGCCTGCGCCGGCAGGTCGAAGAGCTCAGGCCGCTCAAAGAGCGCCAGGAGTCGCTGCGGCGTGACCTGGCCGACCTGGATCAGCATCGTCGAAACCTCTTTGCTGAATGGGAGAACGTCAGAGGCGACGAGTTCCGCCAATTAGAGTGTGCGGCCAAGAAGGTAAATCAGCAGCTAGAGAATCGGGTGCGAGTTCAGGTCAGCTTTGCTGGAGAACGCGAGCCGCTCTTTGCCCTGCTCAGAGAAGAAATCGGCGGACGTTTGTCTGAAGCCATACAAGTTTTAAGCAAACGAGATGCGTTGTCGCCGAGCGAGTTCGCCGAAACACTGCGCGCAGGCGCGGAACCTCTTCAAAAGAAATATGGGATTCCACCTTCTCAGGCGGAACGTCTTGCGGCTGCATCGCCGGACGCGATCATGCAGATCGAAGAGCTAGACCTTCACCCTACGGCCACCATCGAACTCAATGTGGCAGGGGAGGGACAGAATGCCGTCTGGCAAAAACTGCAAGACCTTTCCACCGGACAAAAAGCCACCGCAGTATTGCTCCTGTTACTGCTCGAGTCCGATGCGCCTTTGATTATTGACCAGCCCGAAGATGATCTGGACAATCGCTTCATCACGGAGGGGATTGTCCCCAAGATGCGCGAAGAAAAGCAACGGCGACAATTCATCTTTTCTACCCACAATGCCAATATCCCGGTGCTTGGAGACGCCGAACTGATCATTGGCCTGAGGGCTTCTGGTGAAGCGGGCCAGGGTTATGCCGAGATTCCCGTTGTACACATGGGATCGATTGACGCAACCCCGGTACGCGAGTTAGTCGAAGAAATCCTCGAAGGCGGCAAGACGGCTTTTGAGATGCGCCGCCTCAAGTATGGATTCTGAGGTGAAGGAATGCTGAAAACAGAACTGGCAGAAATCATTCGCAACGGCGAGAACTCGGGTGTCGAGTTCAAGCGCGATCATGACCATGCCGACAGCCTGGCCAAGGAAATTGTTGCTTTGTTGAACCTTGAGGGCGGTTACATTCTCTTGGGCGTCGAGGACAATGGCGCTGTGACCGGCCTCACTCGCACCGTCAAGTCGGCTGAAGAATGGCTAATGGATGTGTGCCGCCAGAACATTCAGCCAGCCATCATACCCTATTGGGAGACAGCCACTTGGGATGAATCGAGGATGATCGGGATCGTCACCCTGCCCGCCGACAGCCCTGACAAACCCTACAAGGCCAAGCGAGGATCGGCCTGGGTGACCTTTGTGCGGGTGGGCAGCACCTCGCGAGAGGCCATACGAGAAGAAGAAGCCAGGCTCTACCAATCCTCCGGCTTGATGCGGTACGAGATCAAACCCGTGCCAGGCAGCAGCCTGGAAGAACTGGATTACCGCCGACTGGCAAACTACTTTCAGGACATCCGCCAACAGGACTGCCCAGCTGAAGGGGACGAGTCTGCCTGGCAACGACTTTTGGTCAACACAGAACTGATGGTAGAAGACCGAGGAAAAATCATGGTGACGGTTGGTGGCTTGCTTCTCTTTGGACGGAGGCCCAACCATTTCCTGCCGCAGGCTGGTATCTCGGCCACAGCCTATCCAGGTGTGGAAAAAGACTATGCCGCCAGGGAGCGAGCAACCCTGCGCGGGCCTATTGTCGCGCTGCGGTCTGCGTCTGGTGATGTGCTCGAAAATGGCTTGGTGGAGCAGGCCATCGAATTCGTCCGGCGCAACATTGCGATCCAGGCATGGCTTGAAGGAGGAACACGGCGCGAGCGGTGGGATTACCCGCTGGAGGCTGTGCGCGAGACTATCATCAATGCGATTACTCACCGCGATTACACGATAGCGGGAGTTGACATCGAACTCTCTTTGTACGCCGACCGGTTAGAGGTCATTTCTCCGGGCCGCCTGCCGAATACCGTCACCGTCGAAAAAATGAAGCTCGGCTACCGGATGGCGCGGAATGAGCTATTGAAAGAAGTCCTGCGCGACTATCGCTATATTGAGGCCTCTGGCCTGGGCATCCCTCGCAAGGTCATTCGCGGCATGCGCGAGCACAACGGCACAGACCCCGATCTCATCGAAGAAGAATCGCGATTTATCGTGCGGCTGTGGAAAGATAAGACGGCATGATTCCCAAAGACTGCAAACGCCTGGCCGAAGTTGACTTTCCCATCGCCACTGTCTCCAAGCACGCAGCGAAGGAAAAGTCTATCCGCTACGGTCACCCCAGCACGCTGCACCTGTGGTGGGCGCGGCGACCGCTGGCCGCCTGCCGAGCGGTGCTGCTGGGCCTGCTCCTGCCTGACCCGTGCGACGCGCTCTGCCCGGACGATTTCAAGACGCAGGCGCGCGACCTCTTGCCGCGTGTGCAAGGCCTCGTCGGGCCGAACGACCTGGACTTGCGGCGGGCGATGCTAAAGTTCATCGGCGATTTTGCCAATTGGGATTTATCATCGAACGCCCAATACCTTGAGGTCTCGCGCGGACTGGTCAAGGCCGCGCACCCCGAAGAGACTCCGCTTGTGGTTGACCCGTTCGCGGGCGGCGGCTCGATCCCGTTGGAAGCGCTGCGGCTGGGCTGTGAAGCCTTTGCCAGCGACTTGAACCCGGTGGCCGGCCTCATCCTCAAGGTGATGCTGGAAGACATCCCGCGCCACGGTCCCGAACTGGCCGACGAGCTGCGCCGCGTGGGCGCTGAAGTCAAAGTGGCAGCAGAAAAAGAACTGGCCGAGTTTTACCCGCCCGACCCCGACGGCGCAAAACCCATCGCCTACCTCTGGGCGCGGACGGTGCGCTGCGAGTCGCCCAATTGCGGCGCAGAGATTCCGCTCATGCGCTCGTTCTGGTTGAGCAAGAAGGCAAGTCGCAAGAAATCTTTACAGCCCAAGATCATCCGCAAGAAAGGCGAAACTCCACGCGTCGAGTTTGAAATCTTCCAGCCGATCAAGGACTCTGATGTGCCAACCGGCACCGTTGCCCGCGCCAAAGCGACCTGCCTGTGTTGCGGCGCAGTGTTGCCGCCTGACCGCGTGCGCGCCCAACTGCGTGAGCAACATGGCGGTGCGGACGTGATCTTTGACAAACATGGCAAGCGCACAGGCGGCGCGCGATTGCTGACCGTGGTGACGTTACACCCCTCGCCCTCTGGTGGGAGAGGGGTTGGGGGAGAGGGCGGCCGCCACTACCGCCTGCCCATAGATCGCGATTACGACGCTGTGTGGAAAGCCATGAAGCAGTTGGCACAAGTGGCCGCCCAACCATTACGTACCGGAATGAGTGTAGTGCCGGATGAGCCGTTGCCGCCGCAGGGCACGCTTGGTTTCCGTGTTCAGCTTTATGGTATGGAGCGTTGGGGCGACCTTTTCATGGCACGGCAAAGTTTGGCGTTGATCAGCCACGTGATGGAAATAGGGATAAATCCGTGCGAGCATGCTATCAAAGAGCTTTTGGCACTGTCTCTGAGTCATGTTGTAACCCGGAACTCCTCTCTTTGCATGTGGCGTTATCAGGCCGATCAAGAAAAAGTGGAGAGCGTGTTTGGCCGTCAAGCACTGCCGATTGTCTGGGATTTTGCTGAGGCTATTTCAATTTCAGATTCTACGGGTAGCTTTCTGGATAGTGTTGAAATAGTTGCACGGGCTGTACAGTTTGCCACATCTGTCTACGGGCCACACGGCCAAGTACAATTGGCAGATGCCTGCGATTCGCCACTCCCAGATCAAACTGCGAGCGCTTGGTTTACCGATCCACCTTACTATGACGCGATACCATACTCAGATCTGTCAGATTTCTTTTTTGTGTGGCTGAAGCGGACGCTACCCGGCCACCCACTGCTCCGTGACCCCTTTGATCCTTCAAATCCACTGACGCCCAAAACACGCGAAGCTGTGCAAGATGAAATCAAACAGTATGATGGCAGGCCAAAGAATCGAGCTTTTTTCGAAGAGACAATGGCAAGGGCATTCACTGAAGGCCGCCGTGTTTTGCAGGATGCAGGCATCGGTTGTGTCGTCTTTGCACACAAAACCACTGAGGGGTGGGAATCCTTGCTCACCGGCATGATTCGGGGTGGATGGGTCATTACCGGCTCGTGGCCGATTGCGACCGAAATGGCGAATCGTTTGCGCGCCCGCGAATCTGCCGCGTTAGCTGGCAGCGTCCATCTCGTCTGTCGCCCGCGCACGGAGGACGAAATCGGCGATTGGAGTGACGTATTGCGCGAACTGCCTCGCCGCGTGGCTGACTGGATGGAACGCCTGCAAGCGGAAGGTGTGCGCGGTGCGGATTTAGTCTTTGCCTGCATTGGCCCCGCGCTCGAAATTTACAGCCGCTACTCCAAGGTCGTAGACGCCGAAGACCGCGAAATCCCGCTCGGCGGCGACCCGGAAGCCAAAGAACCCTACAAGCGTGGCTACCTGGCCTACGTGTGGGAAGTCGTCGCCCGCGCTGCGTTGGAACAAGTTCTGGGCACGGCGGAAGCCAAAGCCCGCAACGGCGGAGCAGGAGCGTTAGAAGAAGACGCGCGACTCACGGCGCTGTTCCTGTGGACGCTGCAAAGCACGAATGGCGACTCCCCTCGCCCGCTGGGAGAGGGGCCGGGGGAGAGGGAAAGCGACGAGGAAGAACCGGTGGCAGAAGACGAGGAAACGCTGCGCCCCAAAAAGGCCAAGGGGTTCAGCCTGGTGTTTGACGTGGCGCGTCGGTTCGCTCAGCCGCTCGGCATCCACCTGGACGAATGGGAAGGCCGCATCATCGAGATAGACAAGGGCATCGTCCGCTTGCTGGCGGTGACGGAGCGCGCCGAGCAACTCTTTGGCAAAGAAGGCGCGGGGGCCGTCGCCATCGAAATCGAGCACAGTCCGCAGGCCGCCGCGCAGTTGCAAATGGCGCTCTTTCCGCAGCAGGATGACAAGGTGACCAGGGGACACGCGCAAGCGGACAAGGTGAAAAAGCGGCGCGGCAAGACAGGCGAAGCGGGGCAAGTCTCGGATGAGATATTAAAGACAAGGCGAGAGGCGACGACGCTCGACCGCGTCCACGCGGCCATGCTGCTCCAGCAAAGCGGGCGCGCCAACGCGCTGCGGGCGCTGCTCAAGGCCGAACAAGAGCGCGGGCCGAATTTCTTGCGGTTGGCGAATTCGCTTTCCGCGCTCTATCCGCGCGATAGCGAAGAGAAGCGCCTGCTCGACGCGATGCTGTTGGCCGTGCCAAGATGAATAAGGAGGTAATGCCGTGCTACGTCATCTTAGAGTGAGTGGTTTCAAATCACTAGGCGATGTCTCGGCGACTTTTCCCCGCCTGACTGTCCTGTTTGGCCCCAATGCCGCCGGCAAAAGCAACCTATTGGACGCGGTTCAGGCTCTCTCGCGCATTGGCACAAGTCGCACCATGTCCGATGCGCTTTCCGAGCCTATCCGCGGCTACCCCACTGAGGCATTTGCTTTTCCGCCAGGCGGCTTAGCTGCCTTGCTGAGCATGAAAGAGTCTCGGTTCAAGCTGGAAGCTGACCTTGAGATTGACCGAGATCGCTTTCGCTATCGAGTCGAGGTAGCCATTCAGCCCGAGTCCGGCAGTCTATCAGTCACCGACGAATACTTGACGGCTATCACAGCTAAAGGTGAGCCGAAGGGGAATCCATCCATTGAACGAGTAGGGGACCAGCTTCGCATACGCCGTAAAAGCAAGCCAGCGCATCCGCGCCAAGAACCTTGGGGTTTGAATCACTCCATTCTCTCTGATCCACGCCTCGGAGGGGTAGAGTATCGGGCCATCGAACGTTGCCGGAATGACTTGGTGGGTTGGCGCATTTATTACCTTGATCCTCGTGTGGCGATGCGTTCTGCCAAACCGCCAGCGCAAGTCTCCGATATTGGCGCGCTTGGGGAGGACATTGCGCCTTTTCTCTACCGGCTGCGCGCGGAGCGTCCCAAGCACTTTGACTCTATCAAGCGAACTCTGCGAACCGTGGTGCCCAGTATCGAGGAACTGGCTGTGGACTTGGACAAACGGCGCGGGACACTCGATATCCTTATCCGCCAGGACGGCACAGATTTTTCCACACGAATCATGTCGGAAGGCACTTTGCGCGTGCTGGCTCTGTGCGCGATTGCAGCCAACCCCTGGGGCGGCTCCTTGATCGCCTTTGAAGAGCCAGAGAACGGTGTCCATCCCCGGAGGATTGAGCTGATTGCCCAGCTTCTTATCTCTCTTGCGCGCAATCAAAAACGGCAGGTCATAGTTACCACGCACTCGCCCGTTTTCTGTGATGCCATACTGAAACATGCCCGCCAGGCGCCAGAAGATATTGCTTTGTTGAACGTTCGACGTGGCGCGAGCGGAACAGAAGTGCACCCTTTTGACGTGACCGGCCCGCTCTTTCAGGATCAGGAAATCGCGCGTGCGCTAACCGCAGAGACTGAAGACGGCCTCTTTGAGAGCTTGATGCTGCGAGGGATGCTGGATGGATAAGTACATTCTAGTTGACCTTTTTACAGAAGATCGCGCTCACGAAGAGTTCTTGCTGGCATTGTTGTACCGGCTTGCAAGTGAGCACAACAAGGTAATCCAAGTCGGCGTTCGTTCAGCGCGAGGCGGACACGGGCGAGCGCTCACGGAACTGGCGCTGTATCAGAAAAGCGTTATCAGGCAAGTGAGCAACTTGTCCATGCCTGATTTGTTGGTTGTTGCGATAGACGCCAACTGTCAACGCCTAAACGCGGCGCGCAGGAACATTCAAAAAACCGTGGAACTGGCTTTCCAAGACAGGACGGCAATTGCTTGTCCCGATCCCCATATCGAGCGATGGTATCTTGCAGATCCAGTAGCTTTTTCGCGGGTCGTCGGTGTAACGCCGCAAGTTGGCAGGCAAAAATGTGAAAGGGATCGTTACAAAACCATCCTATCACAGGCAGTCGCAGAGGCAGGACATGTGTCAATGCTTGGTGGCATAGAGTTCGCGAAAGAAATCGTTGATGCGATGGACTTGTATCATGCCGCCAAGTCTCAACGGAGCCTCAAGCTTTTTCTCGACGAGGCAAGTGCCCACTTGAATAGACTGTAAGGGCGAGGAATTGTATGCCCTGTTGTATCTGGCAAGTGTCCGGTGGCCCAGCCAATCGAGCCTACGCCGACGTTTTTCTCAAGCACGGCGTCGCGCTGATTGGCCCCGGCGACGCTGGCCCCTGGCGGCCCGACCGCGACGACGACGCGAACGCGGATGGCAGCAGTGTTCGCCGTTTTGCGACCGAGGTTCAGCCTGGCGACGTGTTCTTGCTGCGGACAGGCGCGGCGTCCATTCGCGCCGTCGGATTGGTAGCGAGCGACTATGTCTACCTGCCACAGTTTGACGACGTGAACGGCCTGGACCTGCAACATGCGTGCCGCGTCCGCTGGTGTCCGTTGCCCGATGACTACGACTTTGGCGCACGCGTGTTCGGCACGGGTGCGCTTTCTCAGATCGGCGATCCAGACATCGTGGACTATGCTGAGCGCTTCATTGCCTCGCCGCCCACATACTGGCAGACCGCGCCGCTGCCCGCGATGCCCGTCGAAGAGCCGCCGCTGGATGACGTGCCGATGTTTCTGCGAGAGATCGTGGCGCAAGTGCAAGACCTGGCCGACCTGTATTGGGATCGTACTGCCTTTGGCGAGCATCCCACCGAAGACGAGTTGCTGGCGCATTACGTGATCCCGTTCTTGCGCGCGTTAGGCTGGCCGGTCGAGCGCATCGCCGTCAAGTGGCGCTACATTGACGTGAGCGTGTTTCGAGCCTTGCCGCGCAGCCCGGAGACGTGCCACACCATCATCGAGGTCAAGCGGCTCGGCGCGGGCGTAGAAGGCGCGCTTGAGCAAGCCCAGGGCTATGTGCGCGACCTGGGCGTGTTGCGCGACGTTGTCGTGACTGATGGCGTCCGTTACCGGATGTATGATTCAAGCCGCGATTTTGCGCCGGTTGCCTATGCCAACCTGGCCCGGCTCAAACGGTCGGCGCTCGATCTATTTGAGCGGCTGAAACCTGTCAGACCTTAGAGTTTCCAAAACCCTCAAGGTTTACGGAGTGTACACATGGAACTCGAATACTGGTACAAGACCGTTACTCCGCGCAAAGAAGTCCGCGAAGGGCGCTCGTTCAATCCCGACGAGTTTGCCATCGCCCTGGAGCAAGTGGTGGCAGGCACCGCGCCCGAAGACTATCAAGACCCGAACCAATTCTTTGGCCGCACCTGCTTTACTCGCGCGCTCAAAGAACACGCGGGCATGGTGCTCAGGCGACTGGCGGGCGAAACGGCCAACACTGCGCCCGTCATCACGCTCGTCACCCAGTTCGGCGGCGGCAAGACGCATACGCTCGCGGCGCTGTATCATCTGGCTCGCAATGGCAAAAACGCGGCCAGCTTTCCCGGTGTGGCAGGGTTGCTTCAGGAGGCTCGCTTGTCCGCTGTGCCCCAAGCCAAAG
>CAYGWJ010000199.1:0-14119 GCA_964353405.1 uncultured Anaerolineae bacterium | reverse complement strand
TCAGCCGTACTGCCAACCAGGCTGTTGCTGGCCGAGACCGCGCCCGTGCAGCCTGCCGTCCCGCTGCACCACGTCACCGCCGCGGCCTGTGTCGCCGCCCCGTTGTTCCACTTGGCACTGCGCGCCACATAGTTGCCGTCGCTCAGCGCCGTGATGGCACCCCAGCCAACCCAGTCAAAAACCGTGCTGCCCACCAAGCTGTTGCTGGCCGAGACAACGCCCGTGCAGCCCGCCGTCCCGCTGCACCACGTCACCGCCCCGGCCTCTGTCGCCGCGCCGTTGTTCCAGTCGGGACTGCTCACCACATAGTTGCCGTTGCTCAGCACCGTGATGCCGCCGGAGCCGACCTGGTCATTAGTCGTGCTGCCCACCAGGCTGTTGCTGGCCGAGACAACGCCCTTGCAGCCTGCCGTCCCGCTGCACCATGTCACCGCCCCGGCCTGTGTCGCCGCGCCGTTGTTCCATTTGTAGCTGCTCACTACATAGTTGCCATTGCTCAGCACCTTGACGCCGCCGACGCCGACCTGGTCGTTGGCAGTGCTACCGGTGAGTATGCTGATGAGGGCGCCGGTGCTGCCATTGTAGAGATAGACCGCGCCCACCTGAGCGGCGGCGTCCACGGCATATCCAGGATCGGTGACGACGATATTGCCGTTGGAGAGAACAGTCACGGTCTTACCAAACTGGCCACTGCCAGCCGGGCCAATGAGGTCAATCTGCGTAGAGGCTACAGTAGTGGAGGCTGGCCTCACGTCTAACGTCAAGCCGATCAGGAGCACCAGCGTCAGCGCCAATCGGCAGAAACGGTTCGTCAATGGATAGGTCTCCACGATTTACCTCCTCGTTGGATGAACGGCCAAGACCAACTGGCGACAGCGGATATTCTAGGCGTAATAGGAGGAAAGGTCAAATACAAAATCCCCCAAATCAACTTGACGATTTGACGGCTTGGCAGTATGCTTGCGGGCACAGGGGGGTGGTTGGGGCCCGGTGGCTTCCCCGGTCTTCAAAACCGGTGGCCGGTCGTAGAACGAGCGGCGGTGGGTTCGACTCCCATCCATCCCCGCACGTGGCCTTGCCGAGTCTATAACTCGCGCAAGGCCGGTGCATTTTGATGCAACAAGCCTGATTGACGCGCCATAACCATCTGAGTATAATCTTGACCGTAGGGTCACACTTTTTCATGCGGCGGAACTGGCATGAGCATTGACGGGCGAGGAGGAAGACGATGGCTGGCGCCAAGACAGTCCTATACGATGACCATGCGGGCGACGTGCTGGCTGACCCGGCCTGCGCGGAATACGACCCGACGGACGGCAAGCTCGGCTTTGTCCAGCAGATGATTGACCTGCGGCTCAAGAGAGGCTTGAGCCAGCGCCAACTGGCCGAGCGGGTGGGCACGCATCAGCCCAGCATCTCGCGCCTGGAAGCCGGGCGCATCGGCTCGCTGTCGTTCCTGCACAAAGTCGCCAGCGCGCTGGATGCCTCCATCGAAATCCGCTTTGTGCCGCGCCAGCCTGCCTCTGCGCGACGCGCCCGCTCGCGCGCGAAATAGCCTTGCAAAGGCTCACGCCTTGGCAGGATTCCGAGTCACGTGTGGAACCTTCACCCGCTCTCCGCGACAAGCTCAATGCCCTGCCGACGTGTCCCGGCGTCTATATCTATCGTGACGCGCGTGGGACTATTCTCTACGTCGGCAAGGCCGTCAACCTGCGCAATCGCGTCCGGTCGTACTTTCACGCCAGCGCAGAACTGACGATAAAGACCGCGCGGCTGGTTTCAGAGATTGCCGACCTTGAAATCTGGCCGACGGACACCGAGCTTGAGGCGCTGCTCCTGGAATGCAACCTCATCAAGCGCCACAAGCCCAGATTCAACGTCCGCCTCAAGGACGACAAGCGCTATCCGTACATCAAGGTCAACTGGCAAGACCCGTTCCCCAAGGTATTGACCACGCGCAACATGGAGCAAGACGGCGCGCGTTATTTTGGCCCCTTTACCAATTCGAGCGCAGTCTATCAAACGCTCGACATGCTCCGCAAAGTCTTTCCGTACCTCACGTGCGACCGCGAGATCACGGGCCACGATAAACGCGCCTGCTTGTATTATGACATCAAGCTATGCTCGGCTCCCTGCATCGGCGCGGCAAACCAGGAAGAATATCGCGCGACGATTGACCAGTTGTGCCACTTTCTGGAAGGCCGGACGAACGGCATCGAAGCCGACCTTGAGCGCAAGATGCAAGCTGCCTCCGAAGCGATGCAGTACGAGCGCGCGGCGCAGTACCGCGATCAGCTCAAGGCCATCCGCCACATCATCGAGCGGCAAAAGATCGTTTCGACCACCACGCTCGACCAGGACGTCGTCGCCTTTGCGCGCGACGATTCGCGCGGCGATGCCTGTGTGCAGGTCTTTTTCATCCGCCAGGGCAAGCTGATTGGCCGCGAGTATTTTGTTTTGGAAGGCGCGCAGGACGAAGATGCCCAAGAGATCATGTCGGGCTTTCTCAAGCAGTTTTACGAGCAAGCCGCCACCATCCCGCCTGAAGTGTTGATTCAGGTCGAGGTCGAGGAATCGCAAATCATCGAGCAATGGCTGAGGCAAAGGCGCGGTGGGACCGTGAGGCTGGACGTGCCGAAAGAAGGGCAGCCTGTCGAGCTGGTGAAGATGGCCGCTCGCAGCGCCGCCGAGACGCTGGCCGTGCTGGAAGCGCAATGGCAGGCCGATGAACACAAGCACGAGGAAGCCTTGCAGCAGCTCGCCGATGCGCTGAACCTGTCCGCGCCGCCCGGGCGCATCGAGTGCTTTGACATCAGCAACATGCAAGGCACAGCTATCGTCGGCTCGATGGTGGTCTTCACGAAAGGCGTGCCCAAGAAATCCGACTATCGCAAGTTCAACGTCAAGAGCGTGCAGGGCGCGCCGGATGATTTCGCTTCGATGAAAGAAGTCTTGACGCGCCGCTTCCGGCGTTATCTTGAAGGCAAGGAAACTGCCCAAGGGAAAAAACTGCCGGGCAAGAAGCAGGACTCGAGCTTTGCCATGCTGCCCGACCTGCTCATCGTGGACGGCGGCAAGGGTCAGCTCGGCGTGGCCGTCGAGGTGCTGAAGGAGCACGGACTGTTCGAGGCTGTGCCGGTCGCCGGGTTGGCCAAGCAGCAAGAAGAGTTGTTCCTGCCCAGCCGCCCCGACTCGATTCTGTTGCCCCGCAAGTCGCAAGGGCTGTATCTCGTCCAACGCGTGCGTGACGAAGCGCATCGCTTTGCCATCACTGCGCACCGCACGCAACGCGCCAAGCTCGGTTTGGCCTCGCAGCTCGATTCGATCCCGGGCGTGGGCCCGGCCCGCCGCCGCCAATTGCTCAAGCGCTTCGGCTCGCTGGAAGGCATTCGCGCGGCGAGCGTGGAAGAGTTGGCGCAGGTCGTGCCACTTGCGGTCGCGCAAGCGATCAAGGCAGCACTGTGAGTCAAACGTCAGGTGTGAACCGTCATCCTGACGCTTGACGATCATCATTGATATGCTAAAAAAGAACGGGCACTACCTGGCCGCCATCGTCTTGCTGTGGCTTTTATTCGCTCAAGCCGTGCGTGGCGCGGTCACGGCTTCGATCACATTTGACGAGGGGCCGCACCTGGCCGTAGGTTACGCCACACTCCGCACAGGCGATTTTCGCTTGCAGCCGGTTCACATCCATCCTCCGCTGGTGAACATGCTCGCCGCTGCACCGCTGTTGCTCGATCCCAGCCTGCCCGATCCGCGTTCGATTCCGGGCTGGGATATTGCCAGCCTGAGCGCGGTGACGGACGCCGTCGTCTGGAAGCACAGCCCGCCCGATGGTATCGCGTTGGCCGGGCGGCTACCCATCATTTTGCTGGCGGTTCTTCTGGGTGCCTTTATCTATCGCTGGGCCGCCGACCTGGCCGGTCGCAAAGCGGGTCTGCTGGCGTTGTTCCTCTATACGCTCGACCCGAACATTGTCGCGCACGCGCAGGTCATCACCACCGACATGGGTGTGACGGCGTTTGGGTTCCTGGCGCTCTATTTTTGTTTCAAGGCTCAAAGACAAAATACCAAGTATCAAATTTCAAATCTCAAATCTGCAAATCTGCCATCCAAAATCTGCCACCCAAAATTAAAAGGGTGGAACATTGGAACAGGACTGGCGCTGGGAGCGGCGCTGACGGCCAAAGTGACGGCAGGACTGCTTGCGCCGCTGATCGCCGTAATTGTGTTGTTGGCGGGACGAGATGCCATCACACGGCGCATTGGGCGCATCGTGGTCATCGGGTTGATCGCATTCGTCTTTGTGTGGGCGGTGTACGGTTTCCAAGTGGGGCGCGTGCCCGGCTTGCCTGTTCCGATTCCCGCCGCCACGCACGTCAAGATTTATCAGTCACTTCAACAGCACTATGACGAGGGGCACCCGTCGTTCCTGATGGGAATGAACTCGACGCACGGGTGGTGGTATTACTTTTCTGTGGCGTTTCTTGTCAAGACGCCATTGCCGACATTGACCCTGCTGCTGGTGTCGGTTGTGCTGGCTATTGGACGTTGGAGGTCAGAAGTCAAAAGTCAGAAGGCGGAGACCAGAAACTGGCGGGCGAGCGCAGGGTGGACATTGGGGTTGTTCCCTGTCGTCCACTTTGCCACGGCACTGTCGAGTTCGGTGGACATCGGCTACCGGCACTTGCTGCCCATCCTGCCGTTCCTGTTTGTCTTCATAGGCGCTCAAGTCGTAGGCCGTACTCGCAGCGCGCAAGCCACAAGCAGCAAGGCCATCTCCTTGTCAATGGTCTTGCTTCTCGCCTGGTACGCCATCAGCGCCGCTCTCATCTTCCCCCACAACCTGGCCTACTTCAACCAAATCGCAGGCGGGCCGGACAATGGTTACAAATGGCTGGTAGACTCTAACCTCGATTGGGGGCAGAACCTCAAAGAGCTAAAAGTGTGGCTGGATGAGCGGGGGATTTCGCGCGTGTACCTCAGCCAGTTCAGCCCGGCGCGCCCGGAAGTCTACGGCCTTCAAGCCACCATGCTGCCGCCATCGCCGCGCGCTGCGCCGTTCGCTCGCTTCGATCCCGCGCCGGGCTGGTACGTCATCGGCGCGACGACGCTGCAAGGCGCGTACACACCGGACGTGGACACGTTCGCTTACTTTCGCCTGATGACGCCGACGGCACGGCTCGGTCACGCGCTATTTGTGTATCATGTACCGGAACAGCCACGCGGCGAATGGGTAGCGCAGTGCGCCAGTCCGTCAACGCCGTTGGATGCCGAGGAAATCAAGGCTGGGTTTGGGCATGATGATTTGCGGCTGGTGCATTTCGACTGTTCCAAGAGTTGGTGGTATCCTTCCGGCGGTATGTCGGGCTGGTATGTGGACTCGACGGGCCGCAGACTGGCCGCAAGCGAATGGTTCCCGTCGGCGCGCGCGACATACCAGCCGCGTGATCAACGAGCCACCTTCTCCGCGGTGTATCGCGTGGACAACTTGACGCCGCCTGCCGGACGAACGATGCAGGCGCACGCCGCGCCCGGCGATTGGCCGCCCGCGCAGGCAATGGCGCAAGGCACGCAAATCCAGACGCCCGTTGCCATGACCGGCCCGCTGCAATTCATGGGGTTCTGGCTGTACGGTGACCCACAGACTGCGCCACCGGGCGGACAGTTGCTCGTGCTCACGGCCTGGCGCGTGATGCGCAGCGCGGACAGTCCGCTTTCCATCATGGCGCACCTGCTTGACGCTCAGGGCCGCAGGGTGTCTGGGGCCGATGGGCTGGGCGTGCCAATGGAGCTATGGCAAACAGGCGACATGATTGTGCAGGCACATTGGCTGGATATTCCCAAGAGCACCGCGCAGGGAACGTATTGGATTCAAACAGGCGTTTACCGATTGGACAACATGGAGCGCTATCGCATCCTGCAAAATGGTCAAGCCGTTGGCGACCGATTACTGCTCGCGCCCATCGAGGTCAAGCCATGAACGCTTCACGCTCCACGGCTTGCGGCAACATTCCACGACTTGTCCAATGGGCTGCGCTTGTTTTGCTATTGGCCCTCTTTGCCCAGGCTGCGTTCACAGCGACTCGCACTTCGCTCACGATTGACGAAGGGCTGCATATTACGAGCGGCTACTCGATCCTCCGCACCGGAGACTATGCCCTGATCGAAGAGCATCCACCACTCGTCAAAGTGCTGGCTGCACTACCGCTCTTGTCTGTGAGCGACCTGGCCGATCCTCGGACATTGCCCGCGTGGGAATCAGGCAGCGCAACGTCGGATACCCTTCACCTGGTGCGTGTGATGAAGCAGTGGCTTCAGCCCTATCGCCCGTTTGACCGTGTGGTCTTTATGGCGCGCGTACCGATCATGCTGCTGGCACTCGTGCTAGGCGCGGTTGTCTTTCGCTGGGCTTCTGACGTGGCCGGGCCGTGGGCCGGGCTGGTGGCGCTTGCCTTGTACACATTTGACCCGAACGTGGTCGCGCACTCTTCAATAGCCGCGATAGACCTGGGCACGGCCGCGTTCATCACGTTTGCTTCGTATACCTTTTGGCGCGCGCTGCGGCGTCCCACGCGCGTCAACGTGGCATTGGCCGGCGTGACACTTGGGCTGGCGCAGGCAGCCAAGATCTCGGCTCTGACGCTTTTGCCCGTGTTTGTCGTGCTGGCAGCCCTGCGTGCCATCACCGCGAATGATCCCGCCTTGTTGTCCGGCCTGCGGATACAACGCTGGGTACATACCGCCACGCGGGATCAAATGCTCGTGCGATTCGGGCTGTTGATGTTCGTGATATTTGTGCTGGCCGGGCTAACCCTATGGGGCATGTATGGCTTTGAGATCCGGACGCCGCCCGGTGAGAGTTTTCCCATTCCTGCCGCCAGCCACCTCATCCCGCTCGAACGAGTGCGTCACGACATCACCGCCGGACGCGCAACATTCCTGATGGGCCAATATTCCGATCACGGCTGGTGGTATTACTTTCCCATCGCCTTTGCGGTCAAGACGCCCATGCCCACGCTGATCCTGCTCGCAGTATCAATCATTCTCATGGCGCGCAGAAACGTCAATGCAGAAAACAATCTCGGCTGGAACATACTTGCGCTGGCAGCTTTTCCGCTCGTTTATTTTGCCAGTGCGATGGCCCAACCCTTCAACATTGGCTACCGTCACCTGTTGCCCATTTTGCCGTTTATCTTTGTCTTCGTCGCCTATCAAATCACAACTCGCACGCAAACCGTGCGACTCTCCTCACGCATTGCGTTTCACGTTTTACGTTTCACGGTTTACGCTTTGCTTGTTTGGAACATCATCGGCACTGTGTCCCTCTTTCCTCATTATCTCGCCTACTTTAACGAATTGGCGGGCGGGCCGGACAATGGATACAAGTGGTTGGTGGATTCCAACCTCGACTGGGGTCAGGGCTGGAAGGAACTCAAGGCATACCTGGATGTGCACGGCATCACACGGATCAAATTTGCCCAGTTCTCTTCCAACGATCCCGCGACGTACGGCATTGATTACGAACCGATCGCGCCCATGACCGGCGCGCCGCCTGTCTTGCCTTCGCGCTTCAATCCTGCGCCGGGCGTGTATGTTCTCAGTGCATCGTCACTGCAAGGCGTCCCGCTGGCCGATCTCAACACCTACGACTATTTCCGTCATCGGGAGCCGACGGCACGTATCGGTTATGCGTTGTTCGTGTATGACATTCGACCGGTCGAGCCCAAGCCAGGCTGGGCAGCGACGTGCGCCTCGCCCGCGCCGCCGCTTGGGCCGACCGACCTCTCGGCTGGCTTGGGGCGCGACGACTTGCGACAGGTCTATTTCGACTGCGCACAAACCTGGGTGCTGCCCGGCAACAGCTCTCGCGGCTGGATCTTGATGCCCTATGCGCTGGCGCATGACATGAGCGCGTTCCCCGCTCGATGGCTGAGCCGGGCCAACCTCACTTACGAGCAGAGACAATCTTTCGAATCGCCGCCTTATTCGATCTTTTTGACATCGGGCGAATCAGCCGCGGCGGTGCAGGGCCTGTCGCCGCTGTCCGGCTCGTTTGGGCAAACCGCCGAATTGTTAGGCTTTCGGCTTGACCGCTCGACCATCCGACCGGGCCAGTCCGTCGAGTTATTGACCTTCTGGCGCGTCACAGGTCAGCCGCCGGCAATGCTCTCGGTCATGGCGCACCTTGTGACCGACGATGGCCGGGCTATTGCGGTTGCCGACGGGTTGGGCTTTACGGCCGATCAGTGGCAAGGGGGCGATGTATTCATTCAACGCCACCAGTTCCAGATTCCGGCAATCACTCCGCCCGGTACGCTCTGGGCGCAGACCGGCCTTTACACTCTGGACAACATTCGGCGATTGCCCGTGACCGTCAACGGCGTTTCCGCCGGAGACTCGCTGCGACTGACACCACTGGAAGTCAGACCATGAATCGCATTAAAAGCCGCCCCTTTCCCCATCCGTTGTTCCTGGCCGTCGCACTGCTGCTGGCGCTATTCGGCCAGGCCGTGTTCGGCTCGACGCGCCTCTCGCTCACCACCGACGAGCCGATGCACATTGCGATGGGCTATACGGTTCTGGCAACAGGTGATTATCACCTGCTTCCCCTGCACATTCATCCGCCGCTCGTCAACGCGTGGGCTGCCTGGCCGCTCTTGCTCCGGCCTGATCGTCCCGACCCCCGTCAAGTGCCGGGCTGGGACCAAGATAACTTGTGGAAGTTTAGCGCGCAATTGATCCCACGGCTCGGTCCCGTCGAATCGGTCGAGCTGGCGACGCGCGTGCCGATCATGCTGCTTGCCCTTTTGCTCGGCGCGGTCGTCTATCGTTGGGCCAGCGATCTGTGCGGGCCGCGAGCGGGCCTGCTGGCATTGTTCCTGTTCACTTTCGATCCGGGCATCATTTCCAGTTCCCAGTTCAACACCACCGATATGGGTGCGTTGGCTTTTGGCATATTGGCAACTTTCCTCGCCTGGCGTGCAACCAGGCGTTCCACCTTCACACGTGTCGCGCTCGTCGGACTGACCCTCGGCATGTCCATCGCGGCCAAAGTCTCGGGCTTGTTCTTTGCGCCCATGCTCGCGCTGCTCGTGGGACTGACCTTACTGCGCGATTACTGGGGCAAGTGGAATCTGCTCAAACTACAAGCATTGCGCTGGCTCGCTCGCCTGCTTTTGATCTATGCATTGGCCTTTGGCGTGATGTGGGCGGCCTATCGCTTTGAACTCAAACCACTCCCGGGCACAAGCTTGCCCATTCCTGCGACGACCGACTGGCTCATCCTGCAAGCGTTCAACCGCCACGTGGCCGATGGCCAATCTTCGTTTCTGGCCGGACAAGTGAGTCAATTCGGCTGGTGGTGGTACTTTCCATTCGCCTTTGCCGTCAAGACACCGGTCCCTTCACTCGCGTTGCTGATCGTCGCTACCGTGACCTGGCTGCGCCGCCGTCAACGTGCATGGATTGACATGGCCTGGCTGCTGCTCATCCCGCTCGCCTATTTCGTCAACGCCATGCTTAGCACGATTGACATTGGCTACCGGCACCTGTTGCCGATTCTGCCGTTCATCTTTGTCTTTATCGCTGTCCAAGTCACAAGTTGCCGGTCGCAGATCGCAAGTCGGGCCACATCTTTGAGTCACACATTACGTTTCACGTTTTACGCTTTACTCGCCTGGTATGCCATCAGCGCCGCGTTAATCTTTCCTCACTACCAGGCTTATTTCAACGAATTGGCAGGCGGCACGGACAACGGCTGGCGTTATTTGGCTGACTCGAACACCGATTGGGGGCAGGCACTCAAAGAACTCGCCGCGTATCAGCGAGCCAATGGCATCGAGCAAGTCAAGCTGTCCATGTTCACATTCATTGACCCGGCGTGGTACGGCGTGCGCTACCAGCCGCTGACGCCCATGCAAGGCAACACGCCAGCAGTATTTCCATCACGGTTCAACCCGTCGGCGGGCGACTATGTCATCAGCACCACAACGCTCGACGGCATCCCACTGGCCGACCCGGAAATGTTCGACTGGTTTCGCCGGCGTGAACCCGATGCCAAAATTGGTCACGTCATGTTCCTGTATCGCGTCAAACCGAGTGCGACGCGCACATGGGTTGCGCAGTGCACGACGCCCGCTGCACCGCTAGAGTCGCAACAGATGACTGAAGGCTTTGGACGGAGCGATTTGCGGGCCGCCTATTTCGATTGTGCGACGAGCTGGTTATATCCGACCGGTGAAACATCCCCAGGTTGGGTGGTGCTTGCGCGCGACGCGCCGATGTGGAACACACGCTGGCTCAGCCTTGCGCGCTTGAGTTACGAACAGAAACGCACCGGGTTCGCTCCGCCGTTTCGCATTTACGAAGACGACGGGCACGTGGCTTATCCTACAGGCAGTCGTGCGCACATCGCCCCCTCAGCCACGTCACCGGCTCAAGCCGCCCATGCAGCGGCAATGGACCTGCCGATCACCTTCGACGGCGGCCTCACTCTGTTGGGATACACACTGGATCGTTCTACACTCAAGCCAGGCGAGACAGCTTTTCTCGAAACGGTTTGGCGCGTGGACAGCGTGCCGGACCGCTTGCTTTCGATCATGGCGCACGTGCTGGCCCCCGATGGCAGCGCACTCGCCGTCGGCGATGGGCTGGGCGTGCCCATCGAAAGCTGGCAGCCAGGCGACGTGTTCATTCAGCGCCACACACTGACTCTGCCAAACGACGCGCCGCCAGGATCATACCCGATACAGACTGGTATCTACTGGATTGATGACGGCCAACGTTGGCCTGTGAGGGACGCGCACGCCACAGGCGACCGCGCGCTGCTGATGGCGCTGCAAGTGCAGCCGTGAGCACAGATCGTAGGGCGCGTTTCCATACGCGCCACCCCTAGCGGACAGTCGAGTCATTGCCGTAAACGAGGGGCCGGGGTATACTTCCGGCCCAGTTGGGTGTTAACCATGTCCACAGTTCCCGCAACGATTCCGCGTTCTTCAACTCATGCTTCACGCCTCTCGCCCTGGCAATGGGCAATGGCGATAGCACTCTTGCTGGCGCTGTTTTTCCAGTTGACCCGAGGCGCGCTCCGCAACTCGGTGACGTTTGACGAGGGCCAGCACATCGCGCGCGGCTACGTCTATATCAAAACGGGCGATTTGCGCTTTGAGCAGATACGGACGGCGCAGCATCCGCCGCTGATGGAAGTTCTGGCAGCCGCGCCGTTGCTGCTCCTGCCAGACATGCCCGAGGTGTCCATACTGCGCGGCTGGACTGAGCGGGATATTGCCCTGTTCGCCAAGCAACTCGTGTGGAAATCGCCGCAGATCGAAAAGCTGATGTTTGCAGCGCGCGCGCCGGTGATCTGGGTGACACTACTGCTGGCAGCGTTTGTCTTCCGCTGGGCGCGCGACCTGTTTCGGGCTGGGCCGGCGGCCGGGCTGCTGGCGCTGGGCCTGTGCGCCTTTGACCCTAACATCATCGCGAACGGTATGCTGGCCACCAGCGATTTGGGCGCGGCGGTGTTTAGTTGCATCGCACTGTATGCGTTGTGGAGATGTCTGCTTCGACCGTCTCCCGGCAGATGGATTGCAGCGGGCCTCGCGTTGGGAGCGGCGCTGTTGACCAAGACCACGATGCTGGTGCTGCTGCCGGTTTCGGCGTTGCTCATCCTGGCAATGGGAATAACAGCTCGCCGCTCCGATGACTTGGGCGTGCGTGTCCTTGAACGGTTGCCAGTCCGCTCTCGTCCTTGGAAGCGATTGCTTGGCCTGATCGCGATGACGGTCATCCTCTATGCGATAGGTTTCCTGGTGATCTGGGCCTTTTACGGTTTTGAGATACGCCGACTGCCCGGTGCGCCGATGCCGATCCCAGCCGCAACCCATCTTCAAATCATACTGAATGCGCGCAGGCACCTGGAGGTGGGTCACTCTAGTTTTCTCATGGGCCAGGTATCTACCCAGGGCTGGTGGTACTATTTCCCGGTTGCGTTTCTGCTCAAGACGCCGCTTCCTCTGCTGATCCTGCTGCCGCTGATGGTCGCCTATTTCGCCACAAGGCTAGGGCAGGTCTGGAAGGCTTGGCCGCTTGTCGCATTCGTCTGCATCTATGTCGCCATGTCGCTTTTGAGCACCGTCAATATCGGCTATCGTCACCTGCTGCCCATCTTGCCCTGCCTGTTCGTGCTGGCCGGTCAATTTTCAAATTTCAATTTTCAAATTTCAAGCAAATCACGCATTACGCATTACGCATTACGTTTCACGTTTTTCGTTTTACTCCTGTGGTACATCATCGGTGCGCTCTCCATCTTTCCCAACTATCTCACCTATTTCAACGAATTCATCGGCGGGCCCAAGAATGGCTATCAATATCTCGTGGATTCCAATCTCGATTGGGGCCAATCGCTTATCGAACTGCGTTCGTACCTTGCTCAAAATCATCTGGGCCGTATCAATTTGAGCGCGACCGGCTATGCCAACCCGGCGGTGTATGGCATTGCATATGACCCATTGCCGCCCATGCCCAACCCGCAGCCCGTCGCCAAGTTTGACCCGGCGCCCGGCCAGTATTATATCGGCGCGCAGAATCTTCAAATCGGCTCGCCGATTGACCACGATGTGTTTGGATGGTTCCGCGAACGCAGGCCGGACGCGTGGATCGGCAACGCCATCCTGGTTTACAACGTGCCCAAGCGCCCGGCCGGCGAATGGGTCGCGCAGTGCGCCGCACCGGCTGCCCCGCTGGATGACGACGGCCTTGCCGGAGGATTTGGGCGTGGCGATCTGCGCGTGATCAGCTTTGACTGTCGGACTAGTTGGGTCTATCCGGCGCGTGTGCCGGGCTGGTTTGTGATCGGCAGGACCGACGGAGCGGTTGTCCTGCCAGCGGGCCTATCGCGCGATTTTCAGGCAAAGGCGATAGGCGGAGGACAACCCTTCACGATCTATCGGCTCGACGCACTGCCGGAAGCGCCCCAAGGCGGACCGGGCCCGGCGAGCATTGGCCCGTTGACGTTTCTGGGCTTTGCCCTCGACCGAACCGAAGCCAGGCCAGGCCAGGCGGTGACGCTCGCAACCTACTGGCGTGTCGAAAGCGGCGTAGATCGCCTCATCTCACTCATGGCGCACCTGGTCGCCGCCGATGGCCAGATGATCGCCAACGGCGATGGATTGGGCGTTCCGATAGAAAACTGGCAACCCGGCGATGTGATCCTTCAGCGGCACGTGCTGGTCGTTCCGCGTGACGCCCAGCCGGGCGTATACCAGGCGCAAACGGGTGTCTATACGTTGGAAGACCAGCAGCGCTTTCCAGTCGTTCGCGAGGGCGCGCCGCAAGGCGATCAATTGTTCCTGGCGTCTGTGGTGGTGAAACGTTGATGAACACTTGTCTACCGGAGCGCAGCGAGTGAGTAAAAAGGGGTCCACTATCCTCAAGATTGTGTTGAGCCTGGTGCTATTAGGGGTGGTGCTTTCACAACTCAGCCTGGCCGAGTTGTGGAACGAGCTAAAAAACGCCAACCTGATGCTGTTCGGGCTGGCGCTGCTCTCGTACCTCGTCGGCGTTGCCATCCGCGCTTACCGCTGGCAACTGCTACTCCGGGCGCTGGGCCAGCGCGTGTCCTTCTGGCGGCTGGTTGAGTTGTACCTGATTGGGATGTTTTTCAATCACTTTTTGCCAACCGGCATCGGCGGCGATGTCGTCAAGATTTACGAGGTCGCACGTCAGGAAAGCAACACGCCAGCGGCGATCAGTTCCACGTTCGCCGACCGGCTGGTGGGCATCCTGGGATCGTCGCTCGTGGCGCTGGTAGCGATTCTCGTGGACCGAAGAGATATACCCAAGCCGATAGCGCAGGCCGTGTTCATCGTGTCGTTCGGGATTGTCGCCGGCGCGCTGCTGCTCACTCAGCGGCGTGGGTGGGATGTAATCATTGCCCGCATCGGCCTGCTCAAGCGTGTGATGAGCGTGCCGCGCATCCAGCGGCTATACCAGGCGATGACCGGCTACGCGCCGGGCGACATCCTCAAGACGATGCTGGTCTCACTGCCCTTCACGGTCACGCTCATCCTCACCCAGGTGCTCATTGCACGGTCGCTGGGCGTTGACCTGGCGCTCA
>CAYGWJ010000198.1:0-7050 GCA_964353405.1 uncultured Anaerolineae bacterium | reverse complement strand
TACCGGCAAAGTTGACATTGGAGCGTCGCCAGTGACAAAATCTCCGGCAAAATAGTCGGTTTGCAGGGTGTTTTTGCCTTGTGCCGGCCGAGATTTTGTCACACCTGCGGTCCGGATGTCGCTTTTGCTTGGACTCTGATCCTCTCGCTAGTTGGACAATCAAGATAGTTGTTGAGGCAGATGATGGACCTCCCTCTCATTTCTGACCAGGCCTTGGCCGCAGCCATCACCCGGGCCGCCAGCAAACAAACCTATTACACGGTCCGTTTTCTCGTAGATAGAAACCTGGTTGACGACGCCTACCGGGCCTACGCCTACTTTCGTTGGGTAGATGATTTCGTCGATCAGGAGACGCTCCCCAGAGCGGAGCGACTGGCCTTTGTGAAACGCCAGCAGGTCTTGATGGATGGCGGCTATCGCGGACAGCCATTTACCGATCTGACTCCTGAAGAATGCCTGCTGGCAGACTTGATCCAGCGAGACACAGAAAAGAACAGTGGACTGCAAGCTTACATTCGCAACATGATGGCCGTCATGGCCTTCGACGCCAACCGCCGCGGGCGACTTGTTTCGCAGCATGAACTGAATCAGTATACCCGTTGGCTGGCCATGGCGGTGACCGAGGCCCTGCATTACTTTATCGGCCACAACGACGCCACCCCGCATGGCGAGCTGCGTTACCAGGCCGCCACCGGGGCGCACATGGCTCACATGCTGCGCGACGCTGTGCAAGATGCCCAAGTAGGCTATTACAACGTCCCCCGCGAGGTGATTGCCGCCCACGGCATTGCTCCCCGGGATGTGGAGAGCAGGGTCTATCGTAATTGGGTAAAGGAGCGGGTGCAAAAAACGCGCGCCTGCTTCCGGGCTGGCCGGGATTACCTTGCCAGGGTAGAAAACCTGCGCTGCCGCGTCGCCGGATATGCCTACATTCACCGCTTCGAGCTAGTGCTCGATTGCATCGAACGCGAGGGCTGCCTGCTCCGGGCTGAATACCCCGAACGAAAGGGTTACCGTCGCGGGGCGGAGATGCTCGGCTGGGTGCTGTGGATGGCGCTTTACGATCGCCAACCGGCGGGTGTCTCTGGCGCTTTGCCGATTCGTTAGTGTGCCGGTGACAGTCACCGCTCAAGGACTGTCGCCGATGTTTGCGAGGAGACCTGTGAAACCAATTTCTGTCATTGTCATTGGCGCCGGCCTGGGCGGGATCGCCGCCGCGGCGCACCTGGCTCAACGTGGAGTGCACGTCACCGTGCTCGAAAAGAACGCCCGTCCCGGCGGGCGTTGCGACCGCTTTAGCCGCGACGGCCATCACTTTGATACCGGCCCGACACTTTTTATCATGCCGCATGTGTACGAGGCCGAGTTCGCCGCCCTGGGGGTCTCGGTGCACGCGATGCTTGATCTCCGGCGGGTAGACCCCACCTACCGTCTGGTCTTTGACGATGGCAGCCAGCTTGCGCTCACTTTCGATTTGAAGGCAATGCAGGATCAATTGGAAGCCATCGAGTCAGACAGCTTCCAGGGCTTTATGCGTTACCTGGACGAGGGCCATCGTCACTATCACCAGGCCATGCAGCACCTGGTCAACCGCGATTTTCGCACGGCCGGCGAGTTCTTCAACCTGCGCAACCTGCCTCTGCTTTTCAGCCTGAAACCGCTCTCCAGGCATTACGACCACATGTCAGCCTATTTCGACGAGCCGAGACTCAAGTCCGCCTTCACCTTTCAAGACGTGTATATGGGGCTGAGCCCGTTCGACGCCCCGGCCACCTTCTCGATGATGCCTTACACCGAGATGGCCCACGGGGTTTGGTATCCCCAAGGCGGCCTGTACCGGGTAGTGGAGGCGCTGATGGAGGTCGCTCAGCAGGCCGGGGTAGAGTTCGCGTTCAATACGGCCGTGAAGCAAATCGAGTTGAACGGCAAATGCGCCAAAGGCGTGATTCTGGAGGATGGGCAGCCCTTGGGGGCCGATGCCGTCCTCGCTAACGCCGACCTGCCTTACGTCTATCAGGAGTTGCTACCCTCCGATGAACAGGCGGAGCAACTGGCCCGCAAGCGTTTCTCCTGCTCGGTGATCAGCTTCTTTTGGGGAGTGGACCGGCCTTACGGGTCCCTCGGACCGCACACCCTCTTTCTGGCCGATGATTACCGCGCCAACTTTAACGAGATCACCCGCGACCTGACCATCCCCCGCAATCCCTGTCTCTACATCCACGCCCCGGCCCGCCTGGACCCCTCGATGGCCCCAGCCGGCGAGGATACGCTGATCGCCATCGTCCCGGTGGGTCACATGAGCGAGCGCCAAGACCAGGATTGGAAGGTGCTCGTCCAGCAGGCCCGGCAGGCCGTTTTCAAAAGGCTGGCCTTGCTGGGGATCGCCGACTTGAAAGCGCACATCAAGTTCGAGACGTGCTTCACTCCGCTCTCGTGGCACAAGCGCTATAACTTGGTCAAAGGCGCCACCCACGGACTGTGCCACAACCTGACCCAGTTGGGCTACTTGCGCCCACGAAACCGTCACCCTCGCTACCACAACCTTTACTTTGTCGGCGCCAGCACGCACCCCGGCACGGGCATGCCCACGGCGCTGATTTCTGCCCGCTTGGCCGCACAGCGGATGGCAGAGGATTTCAGTGGACTTACCAGGGGCAACTGAATGATTTGCGATAGCGTGGAAACTCTTTAAGCACGTGAAAGCCCACGCTGCCATACAAATCTCGTGCGCGCGTGCGGAACTCGGCCACGGTGTGCAGCCGGATCACGTCCAGGCCACGCTCACGCAGGGTGTGCAGCGCGCGCGACAGCAACCCGCGCGCTAGACCACGCCGTCGCCAGGCGGGACGGACACTGACCTCGAACACTGCTGCGCGGCCATTCTCGACGACCGACAGGACTTGTCCCGCAACCTGGTCGCCGTCCCAGGCCACTTGCCAGAGCGTCGGATCGTGTTTCGGCTCACTCAATTGCGCCACGTATGCGGGAATGTCAGAGTCATACTCTTCATTGAACCGGCCGCCTTCGTACTCGTTTTGATACGCCTCGCGGACGCTGGCGGCGATGAGGGCATAATGGTCAGGCGATACGGGGCGCACCTCGATTCCTGGCGGTAGCGGATGTACTGGAACCGGCATTGAGATGTCGAATCCCAGCTCCAGCACCGTGTAACCTGCACGATACCCTTCATGCAGCAAAAGCGCCGTCGCTTCCTTTTCTGTGCTGCTCGCGTTGGCGGCGAACTCGCATTTCTCGTTGGGACTGGCGCACGCGCCGTTGGCAGCGGCCAGGCGACGGATGCGATCTTCAGTCCAATGCAGCATGGCGGTGCCGATGCCTTGGCCGCGCCACTCGGGCAGCACCCACCCGAGGGTCAGATAGACCCACGTCCCGTCGCCTTCGGGCCAGGTTTTAATCTGACTGTAACCGATGACGCACTCTATTAACTGGGCCACCAGCCATCGGTCTTGCTGGCTTGCTGCGACCGCTTTGGCTAGCTCCGCGCGCAAGCCGTTACGAGTTGGCAAGTCTTCAGAGGTGCAGAAAGGATCAACTTTATCGTGTGCCATGCGTCCTGTCTGCACGGCATACAGGGCATCTGCATCTTGCTCGCCTCGAATAGGACGGAAACTCAATCGTTCGATGGACGGCGCATTGGGAAGAAGGATAGGATCGGTTGCCATGCTTGCTCTCTTTAGTCCATCATCCATGGTGTTGTAGGCCCGCGCGCTCATTTCATCCCACCGGGCTTGACATCCGGCGCGTCTTCCTTGCACGCCTCGATCAGATATTTTCTCGCGACAAAAGGCCAGGGCCTCTCCATTTTCTAGCCGGCTCTGAAGCTTGAACAAGTAGCGCACATGGGTCTCGACCGAAAAGCCCGGCACGAGCCAGGGGACAGCCTTCAGGTAGTAAACAATCGCGCCAACGTCGGAAAAGGCCAACCGGCCTGACCATTCTTGAGCATTAACGATCGCCAATCCGGCTGCCTTCAATTGAGGCACGTACTTGTCCAGCGTTGACGTAGGCCATTGCGGTTTGGCGTCAAAGGCAGCCAACAGATCACAGGCCCATAACCCGTGGACTTGTTGCGTCAGAAAAGTGCCGCCCACGTTCAGGATGCGAGCCACTTGCCTAGAGTTGAACCCGGAATGGCGATTCAGCACAAGGTCAAATTCGCCGTCGGCAAACGGCATGGGGACATTGTCGGCCAGTTCTACCTCGACCACCTTCACGCCCAGAGGCGTCAGACGTTCTGTGGCCAACTTCACATTGGGCGGATAGTCTTCTGTGACCACAACTTTCTTGGGCCAATGCTTGCGCAGTTTGAGCAATCGCTCGCCGCCGCCTGTGCCCAGGTCAATCACAGATGCCGCTTGACGCATCAATTCGGCGGCGCGTGTTGAATAGGACCAGGGCGCTTGGTCTTCGAGCATCCTCCCGTCCAGATAGGAGAAATCCCAGCCAGTGAAGGGCTGCTGTTCTTCGCGCTTCCAACTCTCGACAAGCTCAGCTTGATTCACAGGTATGTGCTCCATTCCGTCGCCATCTATCATACAAGACTCACTGTTGGTCCACTCAGCCAAGAGCAAGACTTGTTTGTCCGTAAATCTTGCTGCGCTGACGGGGTGGCGCGCTGGCGCCTCTCCCCATGTGCCGATTGACCCGCGCCGTCTCAAACCCATAGCGGCGCAGCAACTCGATGTCGGCTCGATTCTCCTCGGGCACAACCACCGAGACGACTCCGGCATAGGGGAGAGACAAAGCAGCTTGTAAGAGCGCCTCGGCATCCTGTGAACGTTGCATCACCCAGGGTCCGATGCGGCTCTCTTGCGCGAAAACGTAGCCCGTTATCTGTCCAGCTTCACTCCGCAGCATAAAGGCGCGCTCTGGAAAGGTGGTCAGCAAGGCGTGCAACACCCTGCCACGATCGGCACCAAAGATGTCCGTATCATACTTGACTAGCTCATCGAGGTCTCGAATAGAGACAGGCTCGACCTGTGGAGTGTGGTCGTGAAGCGACGACCCGCTGCGACGTTGAAGCACATATACCTGACCATAGGCGACGAAGCCAAGTTTTTCATACAACGGTTGGCCGGCGTTGCTGGCATCCAGCAAGACGCATGGCACATGCTGCTGGTCAAGCCAGGTCAGCAGATGCTGCATCAGGGCGAGCCCCACGCCCTGCCGTTGGGCGTGTGGATGAACCGCCATCATCCCCACATGCGCAAATGTCGCATAGTTCGTTGCTCCGACTAGCCCGACAGATGTTCCATCCTGCAGTGCCAGGAACCAGCCATCGGGCTGTATCTGACGATACCTGTGCAGTTCAATGAGCCGGCTGTCTGAACTCTGAAAGGCCGACTTGAGAATCGCGTCGGCGTTTTCCAGATCGCACTTTGATAACGACCGAATTGACAGGGACATGGAATGAGCCTGGTTCCAATGTTTAGGTGAACAAGGGTCGCCGAACGGTCCGGGAATGGCCCGCGCTCAACGCTGACTGGTCCCCAGGAATCCGCCTGCCTCGGCCCGGGACAGCACGGCCTGGATGGCCTCCACCAGGGCCCGCGCTGACTGGGCATCAAGTTCCACCGCGACCCGCGCCCCCGGGCCTTGGGCCTCGTTCACAAAGTCAAGGTTGAGCGCATGTTCCAGCCGCGCATGGAAGGGGTGATCATACGATACGTTCGCTTGACTCACGTCGAACCAACCGGTTGCCCCTTTGCCGCATCCCTCGATCTCCACTTGCTTGACAATCATCGTACACATCATTGCTCTCCCTTCTGTACTCTACGGATAGACTCGGTAGATCCAAATTTGACCTTTGCGGCCCTTTGCCCGACGTTGTTGCAGTTTTACAAACTAATCCGCCAATGGCTCAAGCAGGAGTGCAGCCTTCAGGCTGCTGGAACACTCCAGAGTGCGAATTTGATTCGCGGGCAGGTCGCTGAGACTGGACTGGTTTCTGGTGCAAAAGGCCGTAGCATAGCCGCTTGTCGGCGTGTTTGACGGGCACAACCCCTGGGACCTCCCAGGGGCAAGGCCCTATGCTACCCAGTTTTGCACCGAAAACTAGACTGACTTGGGCATACCGAGATACCTGTCAAGGAAGGCGAATATCTTTTTCCAGCCGTCCACGGCCTGCTCTTGCCGATAGACAGGCCGGTCATAGTAGAAAAAGCCGTGGCCGGCTCCTGGGTACATGTGGAACTCGTAGGTCTTGCCATGTTGCTTGAGTTCTTGCTCATGTTGAGCCACTTGCTCCGGCGTGGGGCTTTTGTCCTCCTCGCCAAAGATTCCCAGGAGTGGACACGACAGATCTTTTATATAGTCAAGCGGGGCGACGGGTTGCCTGGGAGTGAGATCCTCTTTTGCCATCACCACGCGCCCGCCCCAGCAGTCCACCACAGCATCAAACCCCTTGACTCGACAAGCTGCCAGGAACGCATGGCGGCCGCCTGAACAGGTGCCGAAAACACCCACCTTGCCGTTGAGGTAAGGCAGCGAGCGCAGGTACTGCATCGCCCCTTCGACATCGCCCACGGCCTGATCGTCTGGAACGCCGCCCGCGCCACGCACTTTAGCTGCCACATCTTCAGGTGTGCCATGGCCGTCGCGGTAATAGAGATTCGGCGAAATCGCCGCATAGCCGTGATGGGCAAACTTGCGTGTGGCTTCCCGGTACCATTCATCCCAGCCGGGCGCATGGTGAATCACGACCATGCCGGGGAAAGGCCCTGGGCCGAGGGGCCTGGCAAAATACGCATTGATGACATCTCCGTGATAGCCGTGAAGCGCGCTGGTTTCCGCCAGCATTCCTTCATACATATTTGTCTGGTACATGGCTTTTCCTCTCCTTTTTCAAATTCAGCTCATGGTCTATCGGCGATCAGGCAATGATCGAGAGGGTGCAAAGCGAAAAAGTTGGGGCAGTCAATTGGAGTCGTGACTGGAACCTGGTAGAATTGCGCCTGAGGCCGTTCTGCCAGGAGCTTCTACCGTGGAGTCCAATACTGCCGCATTGCTCGATTTTGACCAAGCCCTGCA
>CAYGWJ010000197.1:0-7496 GCA_964353405.1 uncultured Anaerolineae bacterium | reverse complement strand
GGTTTACCAAACCGGACGTAAAGTGGCTGAAGAGTTCAAGAAAACTATGCGCATCGTTTTTGATGAGGTCTTGCCGCAATGGAACTATCGCGCTGTACCACTCTCTCAGTCGAGCGGGAAAGTTATTTAATCCACGATCCTTGCAAGTGATGGTTGACGCGCTGATCTGGTTCATCGTGGTCATTGCGCCGTTCGCGTTGCCCGTGGTCGGCCTCGTGTTGCTCTGGCGGTACGTGCGGCGGAACCAGGCAAAGCGCCGAGCCGTGACGGTGCAGCAACCTGCACCGACTGACCCGCGATAGGCGATTCTCAGATGTACTACAAAGATCAAAACTGGTCGGTCTATCTCGATTACTCTCGCCCCAACATCAAACTTGACACGGTCAAAGCAATCTGCAATGATCAGAACCAGTGTCGCGGATTCTCTGCCGACTTTTGTGTCTGGATCAGTCCTGGAGCACCTTCCAATGAAACCACGACAACTGTTTTGACTTTGCTGATATTTTCTGGACTTGCCAGTGGCGGCGGTGCGAAGGACCTTGCCAAGGTCCAAATTCCTTTCACGTGGCGTATACCGTGAGTTTGCATGGCGCGCGTCCTTACCGGTAGCTCGAGGCGAGATTAAGGCGATCTAAAGAAAAAAGCGGAGCCAAGCAGCCTCGGCTCCGCTTTGCTTCGTTCGAGCTGGAATTACTGGTTCGGGTTCGCAGGGCGTTGGCCTAGCGTGACCGTGACGTCTTGCTGTCGCCCGTTGCGCAGTACCGTCAACGTGATCTTGTCGCCGGGCTGCTTGGACGTGAACAAATAGTCAATCACCTCGTCCATCCCCGTCACCGGCTGTTTGTCCACGGCGGTGATCACATCGCCGCCGACGGGCGTCTGGCTGCCGTCAATCGTCGCCTGATTCTGGCTGCCCTGGAGACCGGCTTGATCGGCTGGCCCCCCCGCAGCGACATTGATCACCAACGCGCCCCGCTGATCAGGCGCGAGGTTCATTATTTCGTTCAGGTCGAGCGTCAGATCGGTGCTGGTAACGCCAAGCCATGCATAGTTGTAGTGACCGTCTTTGATGAGGGCCGGCGCGACGCGCTTGACGATATTCACCGGAATGGCAAAGCCCACACCGGAGGACGAACCACTCTGCGATTCAATCTGTTCGTTGACGGCGATCACACGCCCATGGCTGTCCAGCAGCGGTCCACCCGAGTTGCCCGGATTGATGGACGCATCGGTCTGGACGACTTCCGGGATCGAGTAGCTGCTCGTACCCGATTGGATCGTGCGCCCCACCGCGCTGACGATGCCGCTGGTCATGGTCCACAACTGGCCGAACGGATTGCCGATCGCAAAGACCTGCTCGCCCACGGCGAGCGCCGACGAATCGCAAGTCCACTGGCTGGAGCAGCGATGCGTTGACCTGCACCTGGATCACAGCCAGGTCGCTGTTCGGGTCTTGACCCACGACCTTGGCGTGAGCCGTCGTGCCATCGAGGAACGTCACCTCGATCTGGCTCGCGCCCTCGACGACGTGATCGTTGGTGATGATGTGACCTTGCTTGTCCAGCACAAAACCAGAGCCGCTGGCGACCTGCACGCCGCTCGGCGGTTGACTCGGAACGCGTGGCGTGCCAGGCGACTGCCGCCGCGAAGGCGCGGCGCTGCTGCCTTGCACTACTTTGATGAACACGACCGATTCACCATTGGCGCTGCATGCAAAGCCAATGTCTGTAACTTGCAGTGTAAAGACAACTCACTGGGGTGAGAGACACGTGAAAGGAAGGCTAAAAGTAGATTAGATTCGAGGTCGGCCAGTTGACGGCAGGCTGTCGTCTTGCCGCTGCCAAAAGGGCCGGTCAAAACGGCGATGTGTTTAGGCATGGGTGTTTCAGCTTACGAGAGTTCACGTTTCGTTGCTCGCGCCCGGCTCGTCACGCAAAATCGCGCGGACGGTGAGCAGGAGGCTGAACGAGAGAATGAGCAAAATAACGCCCAGCGTCAAAGCCTGGTTCAGATCAATCTGAAAACCCAGGTACACCGCCAGCGGCATCGTCTGGGTGCGGCCAGGGTAGTTGCCCGCAAAGATGATCGTCGCGCCGAACTCGCCCAGCGCCCGCGCCCAACACAACACGATCCCGCCCACAATGCCGCGCCAGGCCAGGGGCAGCGTGACGTAACGCAAGACTTGCAGCGACCCGGCGCCATCCAACGCAGCCGCGCGCTCCAGATCAACGCTCACACCCGCCAGGCCAACGCTGGCCGTCTTGATATAGTAGGGTGCGGCGACAAACATCTGCGCCATCATAACGGCTGCCGGGGTGAAAGCGATCTCGATGCCGAGGGTTTGCAGCCAATTGCCTACCAGACCGCGCCGGCCAAAGGCCATCAAGAGCGCCAGGCCCGCCACTGCCGGCGGCAGGACCATCGGCAAGTCAATCAAGACCTCGACCAGTCGCTGTCCACGAAAGCGCCGCCGCGCCAACAGGTAAGCCAGCGGCAGCCCCAGCACAATGACCATAGCAGCGGTCGCTGTGCTGGTGACCAAGCTCAAACGAATCGCCTGAAGGGTGCTCGAACTGCCCAGGTAACGCAGCAACGTCGTCGGCGGCGTCTTGAGCACGAGCGCCAGAATCGGCAACAGCAACAGGGCCAGCAGCGGCGTGCTGGCTGCCATCAAGCCCCAGTCTCTCAACCGGGCTTGCACGCGCGCGGACGCCGCGGGCCGCGCAACTCTAAGGCTTGGCTGGCGTAACAGGGATAAATCCATACGTAGCTAACACCTGCTGTCCTTTCGACGACAACACCCAATCCACAAACTGACCCGCCAGCTTTGGTTCCGCCGCGTCCTTGAGTGGCGCAATCGGATAGGTGGCGATGACATTGAATTTGTCGGGCACATCCAGCGTCGCCAATTCTTTGGCGGCGTCGGGGGTGATGTCGGTCGTATAGACCACGCCGGCATCGGCTTCTCCCAGCCGCACTTTGGCTACAACAGATTTGACATTGTCCTCGCGCGAAACGACGTTCGCCGCCACCTTATCTTTGAACGACGCACCAAAGGTTGCATCCTGGCTCATCTTGGTGAGCATGTCAAGCGCGTATTGCCCGACCGGCACCGAGGGATCGGCAAAATCGAGTTTGAGTCCAGCACGTGCCAGGTCGGCCAGCGCCGTGATCTTGCCAGGGTTGCTCTTGGGCAAGATGACGGCGAGCCGGTTCGTCACAAACGTGTGTTGCGTTCCCGAGACCACCAGCGAGTCGCTGATGATCGCCATGGTCATTTCTTTCGTGTTGGCCGAAGCAAAGACGTCGGCCCTGGCGCCCTGCTCGAGTTGCGCTCGCAATTGCTGCGAACCGGCCAAGTTGAACGTGACCTTGACGCCGGGGTTATCGGCTTCGAACTGCTTGCCGATCTCGGTAAAGGATTCGGTGAGCGATGCGGCGGCAAAGACCGTCAGCGTCTTGGGCAGTTGAGGCGGCTGGGTCGGTTGGGCTGGTAGAGTCGGCTGCGGCGGTTGAGCCGGTTGGGCGCAGCCTGCCAGCGTTGTAAGCATCAAGCCGACCAACAGGGTGCTGGCCAATGAGAAAAGAAACGATTTGCGTGTCATGGTATCCTCCGGTTCTAGTTTTTTTTAGGCGAGACTTGTCTCAGCCACAGAATCCACAGTCTGTGTTTGTTGTCCAGTACACCAGCGCCGACCTCACCTCGCGCGGCCAGACGTACTGTTCGCGCGAAGCGTGCCACGTCAGCCGACGGCGCAGCAGTCCCATCAAGTATTCGTCGTGGTCGCTGTTCCCGTTCAGCCCAAAGTGACGCTGCATGTCACTCAAGGCATCTTCCAGACTTGCGCTCGCTCTGGGATCCCACAGTCCCGTATCTTCCATCAGCACATTGGCGTAAATCCCCATCTGAAGCAAGACATTGTAAGCTATCGTAAAGTTGGGACTGTCGAGCGGGTGTCCCCAGATGCGCCGCGCCGCTTCGGCTCGGACGCCGTCCAACGTCGGCGCGCGCAGCATCAGAAAACACCTGCGCTGTGTGCAAGCAACCATTCGCGTGATAAAGGCAGTTATATCGGGACAGCCATACATCGCGTGAGAGCACAACGAAAAATCGTGCGGCTCGACTGACACGTCCGGCCACGCGCCTTGAACGATGGCGACATTCGTGATGCCATCGGCGGTCAGGTTTTCGCGCATGACCTCGACCATCGCCGAGGAAGGTTCAACTGCTGTGACGTGTTTTGCACGGCGGGCCAGCAAAGCAGACCACGCACCTGTCCCTGCGCCGATGTCCAGCACCGTCGAGTTCGCGTCAAGCTGCGAGAGGATGAACTCTCGGCTCGAGTCGGGCCTGGCCCAACGGCGCTTGACGCTCTCATCGAACGAACGCGCTCTGGTGCGCCAAACATCCGCCTGAGATTCTGCGCCGGCATCTCGCGTCCGGCTGCGTGATTTGATCTCGACCAGTTCCCGCCACAGGGAACTCCATTCGGTTATCTTTTCCATGAGCGGTTCATCTCCCGCTGTTCATGTCCACAAGGCGATCCGTCGCCCGTCCACTTGCGTCATGCTGACCGGCACGCCATACGTCGCGCTCAAATGCTCCGCCGTGAACACCTGGGGTAATGGGCCAGTCTGATACACTTGCCCATCACGCATCAACACCAGGTGAGTCGCAATCGCGGCTGCCACGTCGGGTTCGTGCGTGGTGAGCAGCAGCGTCACGCCGCGCGCGGCCAACTCTTTCATCAACTTGAGCAGACGCACTTTGTTGGCGAGGTCGAGATGCGACGTCGGCTCGTCCAATAACAAGAGATGCGGCTGCTGCGCCAGCGCGCCACCAGTGCCAATTGCCGCTCGCCGCCGCTCAAGGTTGTGATCGCTCGCCCATTGCTAGAGACAAAATAGAGAGACGTGTCGAGAACATGCGTGACCTCCTTGAAGGATTTTGCCTCACTTTATTTGCAAGCAGCGGTCCAACCAACGGATAATGGTTTCCAGTTCGCTCTGACGAAATTCCAGCACCAGCCGCCAGTATTCGTCTTCGGTCTCGGCGATAGCATGGTCCAACGACTCGACGCGCGACTGGAACAATGCTTTTTGCTCGGCGACGAGTTGCTCCAGGCCCGGCAGCGACAATCGCCGGAAAAGATACAGGCGGGCCAAAAACTCGAGCCGGATGTAACGCCCACGTTGTGTCGGTCGGTGCAGCCAATCGAGGAAAGCGGCCTCACCAGCCGGCGTGATGTGATAGACATTGCGAGCAGGACGATTGGGCTGCGCTTCAGTCTTGACCGTCGCTAGCCCAGACTCGGCAAGTTGCTTGAGATAGGCGTAGAGATGGCTTTGACCAATGTGCCACACGCGACCGAGTTCATTGTCGAATTCCTGGTGGAGTTCGTAAGGATGCCGGGGGCCAAGCATCAAGAAGCCTAACAAAACAGGTTGAGGCGCAATCGCAGTGTCTCTTGGCATGGCAAAATCAATACTAAAATCGTGAATACTCATCTTGTGAATAATGGAGCATATTATAACCCTCTGGCTATTCTTGTCAAACGGAACCACCCTTGTTAAAAGTCTCCGAAATTGGCTCGTCCAACCTATTGAAAATTAGATGCGATTATGGTAGAATCAAATCACAAATGTTGATCGAGCCAGCATTTGCTGTTTTTTTGGTTGTCGTTATATTATTCCAGTATAGCGATTGTGCATCATCTACTCCATTGATGTAGCATAGCCAGTTCTTTCATATCCTCTATGCGAGATCCCACCGACAAGACCCCTGCTAGTCGAATCGGTTTCGTTATACCAGTATGGTATAACGTGATGGCGCGCATAGAGTCCACACTGCCAGGCAGACACGACTAACAGAAGGAGGCGAACCAGGATAACAAATAAGCTCTCGAATGTCTCGGCCGATTTTCACACTTGTTCATGTAACTCAAAACATCTAGGAGGCTCAGAATGCAAAAGGTTTCGCTCAATCTCAATGGCATGCCCAAGACTCTCGTCGTTGACCCAGAGGCCACACTGGCCGACGTGCTCCGCAAGCAGGCGCTCTTGACCAGCACCAAAGTTTCGTGCAATGACGGTCACTGCGGCGCGTGCTCCGTCATCTTGGATGGCAAGCTCACGCTGGCGTGCGTCACCAAGATGAAGCGCGTGCCGGACGGGGCCAAGGTCGTCACGGTCGAAGGGATCGGCACACCCAGCAATTTGCACCCCATTCAGATGGCTCTCATCGTGCATGGCGCATCTCAATGCGGTTTCTGTATGCCCGGCTTTGTCGTTTCGACCAAAGCTTTGCTGGATCAAAATCCTTCGCCGACGCGCGAGCAAGTGCGAGCCTGGTTCACTCAACATCATAATGCCTGCCGCTGCAACGGCTACAAGCCGACGGTGGACGCCGTCATGGACGCGGCCAAGGTGCTGCGGGGCGAAATGCCCAAAGAGGCGCTCGAATACAAGCTGCCCGCCGACGGCAAGATCTGGGGCGGCAAGTACCCACGCCCGACGGCTGTGGCCAAAGTGACTGGCACGCTGGACTATGGCCAAGACCTGGCCCTCAAGCTGCCGCCCGGCACATTGCATCTCGCGTTGGTGCAGGCCAAGGTCTCGCACGCCAACATCCTTTCGATTGACACGTCTGAGGCGGACAAGATGCCCGGCGTCGTCAAGGTGGTCACGCACAAAGACGTCAAGGGCAAGAACCGCATCACGGGTCTCATCACGTTCCCGACGAACAAGGGCGACGGATGGGATCGGCCCATTCTGTGCGATCAAAAAGTTTTCCAGTATGGCGATGCCATCGCCATCGTCTGCGCCGACACACCGGAGCAGGCTCACGCCGCTGCCGAGAAGGTCAAGGTCGAACTGGAATTACTGCCGGCCTACATGAGCGCGCCGGCCGCCATGGCCGAGGACGCGATTGAGATTCACCCCGGCACGCCCAATGTCTATTATGAGCAAAAGGTCGTCAAGGGGCAGGACACCCAGCCGCTGATGGAGTCGGCGGCGTATGTCGTCGAAGGCAGCTTTTATCTCCAGCGGCAGCCGCACCTGACCATCGAGGGCGACATGGGCTTTGCCTACTATGATGAAGAAGGACGGCTCACCATCCACTCCAAGAGCATCGGCCTCTACCTGCACCTATACATGATCGCGCCCGGCCTGGGCGTCGAGCCAGACAAGCTGCGCCTGGTTGAAAATCCCGCTGGCGGCACCTTTGGCTACAAGTTCTGCCCGACGATGGAAGCCTTGCTAGGTGTGGCGTGTATAGCGACGGGCCGCCCGGTGTACCTCGAGTACGACTACCAGCAGTTCATCACTTACACCGGCAAGCGCTCGCCCTTCTGGACCCATCTCAAGGTGGGCGCGGACAAGAATGGCAAGCTCGTCGCGATCGAGCACGATTATCTCGTGGATCACGGCCCGTACTCTGAGTTTGGCGACCTGCTCACGCTGCGCGGCGCACAGTACATCGGCGCGGGCTACAA
>CAYGWJ010000196.1:0-2772 GCA_964353405.1 uncultured Anaerolineae bacterium | reverse complement strand
GACGGCCCTGTTGCTGCCAGTGACCGAGATAATTCAGTCTGGAGAGACGGCCCAAGCTCTGGCCCAGGTGGCATGGTATGCCGCTGGCGCATCGGCCTCGTTTGGCCCGGCGTACTATCAACCCATGTTCAATCAGGTGGGCGATGTGGTGTCCGAAGTGGATCCGGCAACGGGTGTCCTCATCACGGCCAAGCTCGAAGCTCGCTCACCCCATTTCCGCATCTCGTACTCGTTCGAGATGCCAGACAGCGGTCGCTTTGAGGGCACCGAAGAAGTCACTGGCACGACGGTGAGCCTGACCGGCTTGGGAATGCCAGCGCCCTCACACTTTCGCTATGTTTCGGGCGACGGCAAATACACGGCGCAGATGACAGGCGTCATCACAAGTGAGCTGGTCCCCGGTTTCTTGGTCAATTCGCGCATTCGGGCGTATGGCAAGCTCGATCTGCGAGATGGTGATGGCCATACGGGTGCACTCAAGCTGGCTCGCAGTGGCGAGGTCGAGCTGGTGGTCGAGGATTCGACTGGCGCACGGTTTGCGCGCCGAGTGCGGCTTGCGCCATGAAAAAGATGGGCGGCGCTGGGGAAACCGGACTTGGGCCTCAAGGCAGTCTGGATCTGAACAGCCCAAGAGATCGGACATGCAGTATAAAGTCAGGCAACAAGATTCTGTTGACGGGTGCCACCGGCTTTGTGGGTCGGAGTCTGTGGCCTGCACTCGCGCGCCAGGGCTACCAGGTGCGGAGCATGACCCGCGACGTCGAGTCCGCGCGGCGCAAGTTCCCGCATCAAGAGTGGGTCTTGGGTGACATGAGCCACTCCGAGACGCTGGCCCCGGCCTTGCAAGGCTGCCAGGCCGCGTACTACCTGGTTCACAGCATGGCCGAAGGCGACCCTGATTTCCGCCGCCGTGAGGCGCTCGCGGCCGAGCGATTTGCCCAGGCGGCGCGTGATGCCGGTCTGGAACGGATCGTCTACCTGGGTGGCGTGGCGCCGGCGGACAAGCCTTCTGAGCACCTGCTCAGCAGATTGGAAGTGGGACAGACATTGCGGCAGGGCCGCGTTCCAACCATCGAGTTGCGGGCGAGCATGATCATTGGTTATGGCAGCCTCTCGTGGTTGATCGTCCGCGATCTCGCCGCGCGGTTGCCCTTTATGATCCTGCCTCGGTGGCTCAAATCACTCACCGAGCCGATTGGCATTGACGACGTCGTGGTAGCTTTGCTGGCAGCGCTCGAGGTGCCCGTGTCTGGTGGGCAGTGGTTTGACATTCCAGGCCCGGAGGTGCTCTCCTGTCAGCAGATACTCGTCAAGACGGCCCGCCTCCTCGGGCTAAAGCCACCGATCATGGTGGAAGTACCTGTGGTGACCCCGTGGCTATCTTCGCATTGTCCCCCCACTGTTGGGGGATTGGGTGCGCCTGGTCACCCGCGCCCAATGGTCGGTCGCGCGTGAGGTGGTTCTTGGGCTGGGCAGCGATCTGTTGTCTCAAAACCATACTTACTGGACTCGTATTGGTCATCTGAACTGTTGTTCATTTGACAAGGCGGCTCGCCGTGCGCTCGAAGCTGAGAGAAGTATGCCAGCCGACATCAGCGGTATCTGGCGAGGGGTCGAGGATGGCGTCCGACGTTGGCGCGGTGGTGGAGGAGTCGCCTAGACAGATCAAGGAGAAAATGAAAATGATCTACTTTCAGGCATCCATCTACCGCGTTGGTAACCAACGATGTGCGGCAGTTCCAGGAACTGTCGCGCTACAATGTGGGAACGGAAGGTATGTTCCTGTCATGCAGAGATCGGAAACCATCGGTTTGCTGCCTGACCCGAATCGTCAGTCGCAAAGTGTTGCCATGCAACGGCAAGTATTGCGCTATGTTGACAGCGCCAAGACTCAAGCGACTCGATCCAAACACATTGAGGAGGCGATGGACGAGATTGCTGCGCTCACAAAACCGAAAAAGAAACCAGTGTAACGACCGCGAGCACTCGACCCCTTCGGACTGCGCGTTCGTCTGGCTGTGGGCGCATCATCCACACCATCCCTATCCCAGGTTTCAGGACTATCAGGCAAGTGGAAGAGAATGTAGCTGCGTCGGAGTGCGGCACCTTGAGTATCGGGCGAGTAGAACAGATGGACCACTTGCCAGACAGATGCCAGAAAGTCGTCCCCGTAGCTCCTTGACGATCACCAGAAGGATTGCGACACAACGGAAATCAATGCTACCGGCGGCAGCATAGCTACCACGGTGTTGTCTGCATGTCGGCCAACGAGTCTGCGAGTCTCAGTTCGAACTTGACAAGCATGCAAGCGGCGAGTATGGAGAAGTCGTATTATCTGACATGACTAAAGTCCGCTTGCCAAAGTGTATGGGGGTGAGTATAATCACAGCATCGTATCATTTTAGGTCCTCCTGCGCCTAGAATCATCAGGTTTGCCGCAAAAGGAACGCCTAATGGCTTAAGGCGGGTGATCTAGGATTGAAGCTCATAACCCGGAGGTCGTTGGTTCGAATCCAACCCCCGCAACTGTAAGCTTACCTGAATAGGATTGGAACTAACGACCCGCAGATCGTTGGTTCGAATCCCAACCCTGCAACCTCTGAGACGTAGTGGACCGCCAAGCTAGGTTTTCTAAGTAGGTGTGCAGAATTAAGTTGACATCTTTGACGTTGAGCCAAGTCCCGCATCGCCGGTCTTGCGCCGTGCGAATGTTCCTAAAGGGCGTGTAAGGGCGTTAAGAGTCGTTTAGAGGCCTCTACGGGTCACCAATCG
>CAYGWJ010000195.1:0-3716 GCA_964353405.1 uncultured Anaerolineae bacterium | reverse complement strand
GCTTGCGCAATCGCACAGTGAAATCGCCAGGCTCGCCCGTGATGCCTTCGACTTCCGTCATCGTGAGGATGTCAATATTGAGGTGACGGCCCGTCTCCACCAGCTTGGGCGACATGATGCACATCGCACAGTCGTTGGTGGGAAAGGTCTTGTCGAGCTGAGCCATCGTCCCGCCGATGGCCGGGCCGGAATCGGTGAGGTAAACCTTGAACCCAGACTCGGCCAAATCGAGCGAAGCCTGCATTCCGCCGATGCCGGCGCCAACCACGAGAACAGCACCCACTTGGCCGTTGCCTGATAATTCTGCCATCTTCATCACCTCTGCTACGTGAAACGTGAGCCTTACGCTACACGTACAAGTGTCAAAATCCTGATTCGCGTCTGAGATGCAGCGCCATTTCAATCATGTCGTATGTATTGTCCTCGGCATCCATGAAGCGGTCGTGCAAGATGCCTTCGGTGCGAAAACCCAGCCCTTCGAACGCGCGCACGTCTTGAGGCTTGGAGCTGACCGCCAGCGTAAAGATGTGATGCAGGCCGATCAGCTTGGCCACATCAATGATGCCCTGGATGAGGGCTGTGCCCACGCCGCGCCCGCGAAACTCGCGGCAAACAAAGACGCGCACTTCGGCCACGTGGCGATTGTAACCGCGCCCGCGATGCAGCGTGCCCTGCCCCACGACGCGCCCTCCGACTTGGGCGATGAGCGGAATCACGCGATGAATATCCACGTGCTCGGCCCATGACGACACCAGATCGCGATTGGTCACGTCGTCGCGGAAATACTGCAGGTCGTCTTTGGTGGCGCAAGTGAACAACGACAAGAGCCCATCTCGGTCGGCGGCGGCGAGCAAGCGCACCGTCACGTGCAGCCCGTTGGGCAGTGTCGTCATCTTGCGATAATTGGCAAGGTTATTTTCCATGGCGTCGAGCCTTTCGGAAATCTCAAATCTCAAATTTCAAAGGACGACTCGGAGAACAAGGTTTGAGATTTGAGATTTGGAATTTGACATTTAGAACGTCGTCGGATTTTCGACGATGCGCAAGATGAGCAAGGCCACATCCAAAGTCTCGCCTTGCGGCGTCATAAAGTAATCGCGGAAGGTGAACTCTTGCTTGAACCCCAGGTTCTGGAATGCCTTGATCACCTGCACCTGGTTCATCACAACTTCAGCCACGAGCTGCTGCAAGCCGACCTTGCGCGCGATGTCAATCAAGCCGCTGAGCATCAGCCCGCCCACGCCGCGCCGCCGATACTCGTGGTTAAGGTAAAGCCGCACCCAACCGACGTGGCGGCTGTAGCCGGAGCCGATGTGCAGCGTGGCATCGCCGATGATTTCGTCGTTGACGACGGCGACGAGCGGAAAGACCTTGGCATAGTCCAGTTCATCGCACCACGAAGCGACCATCACAGGGTCGCTCGCGTCGCTGCGGAAATAGTCCAGGTCGTCTTGCGGCGCATCGGCAAAGAGCTTGAGCAATTGTTCCTTGTCGGCTTTGGTCAGCGGGCGGATGAGCACCCGCAGGCCGTCGTTGAGTGTGACGAGACGACGATAGGTTGCCAATTGGCCTAACATGTCAGCTCCCTTTTTGAGTAGTATGGTTCGGGCCAAGCCGAATAAATCGGGTTGTGCGCCGATTCGAGTTTGACAGAGTATTCTGAAAGTAGTATATTGATGGCATGAGAATCAAGACTTCGGTCACTTTGTCTAAAGATGTGCTCAAGGCTGTTGATAAACTCTCCAAATCTTACAGGAGCCGCTCCGAGTTTGTCGAGATAGCTCTGCGCGCTTTCATCGCCCAGACGATTCGCAATCAGCAAAACGCCAGAGACCTTGAGATCATCAATCGTCACGCCGATGCGCTGAACTCGGAAGCGGAAGACGTTCTGGCTTATCAGTCGCCTCTGTGAAACGCGGCGAACTCTATCGCGTCGAGCATCCCTCTGCCCGAGACCCGAAAAAGTTTCGGGTCTTTTGTATCGTCGGCCGCCAGGTCGTGATAGATTCCCGCTTTTCAACCGTTGTGTGCGCCCCCGTTTACACCGCTTACGATGGCCTCTCGACTCAAGTGCCGGTCGGGATCGAAGAAGGCTTGAAACACGATAGCAGCATCCACTGTGATGAACTGGTTAGCCCTGCCTCCCCTTCTCTAACCCCCAATCCTAATCCATTCATGACCACAGACGTTACATCTCAATCGGTGATGTCTTGCTGGTAAGCTTTCGATAATCTCGGGCATATGGTCTGCACAAACTATGCAACCTTTGCGACAACTCCAAGCAAGTGGAAACTCGTCACATATCATGTCTTTTTCTTTATCGCTTAGTGCATCAAGCAACGAAAAACCAACTTTCTGGCTATAGAAGCTTTCGCGATAAGACAGTTCTTAGCTGGGGGACAGACCAGGCACCGGGTCGAGTCCTTTACCATACATCAGCAATTTCCCGCCACAAATTCTGCATTCCCCTTTCGGGAGTCTCATCAACTTCTCCAGAACCTCCTCATATGCTTGTCCACTCATAAGGGTCTCTCCGAGCCTTACAGATGAGTAGTGAATGCGCTTATCCTGTCGATTAGTCAGTGTTCAAGGGATATGGTTCAGTGCTACACCAACCCTGCCGCGCTCAAGACCGGTGTGGTCGGGATGAGGTGCTTACCCCACCACGAGCGCGCCTCCGGCAATCCGAACGCCAGGCCCATCAGCTCGGTAAAGTAGAAAATTGGCATCTTGGCCTTTTCGGCCTGCCGCATTTCCAGATTCATCTGGCACAGCGGGCACGCGGTGACGATGGCTGAAGCTCCCGCTTCGCGCGCGTGCTGAGCCAGCCCGCTCACCAGGCGCGTGGCGATGTCAACTCGCGGCAGCGAGGCGCTCCCACCGCAGCAATCGGTGGCGTACGACCAGTCCTTTACATCCGCGCCCAGCTTTTCCACGATGCGGTTCATCACCCGTGGATTCTCGGGGTCGTCAAATTCCATCAGGTGCGGCGGGCGGACGAGCAGGCAGCCGTAATAGCTCACGACCTTGAGACCGGTCAGCGGGCGAGTGACCCTGCTCGCCACCGTGTCCAGCCCGATGTCGCTCGCGACCACGTCGAGCGGATTGCGGACGTGGACGACGCCTGTGTAGGCAAAGTTTACGGCCTCTTCGATGGACTTGCGGCGGGCCGGGTCGTGGCGCAGCGCGTAATCGGCGGCCTTGGTGCGATTGAAACACGCCGCGCACGGCGCGAGCAAATCGCCGTGAGCCGCTTCCTGCGCCAGCGCCACGTTGATGGCGGGCAGGTTGAGCGCCAGCTCCGCGCTGACCGAGTGCGCCGACGATGCGCCACAGCACACCCAGTCTTTAATCTCAACCAGCTTGACGCCGAGCGCGTTGAACACGGCGCGGGTGGATTCGTCGTACTCTTTACCGGTTGCGTGCAGGCTGCATCCAGGGTAGTAGCTGAATTCCATCTTCTCACCTCAGAACTGACAAGGTGACAAGGCGAGGGGGTGACAAGGTGACATGGTGAACAGAGTCACCTTGTCACCTTGTCACCTTGTCACCATGTTTGCTTATCTCGATGACGCGCTTTACACGGTCACGATTCCGGCTGAATTTGGGCAACACCGGCACCTTTCCCTTGACGAACAGTTTGGCCGCCAGCGCCATAATGGACGGGTCTTTGAACAGGTCGCCCGAAAGCAGCTCGTAAGCACCCATGAGTCCGG
>CAYGWJ010000194.1:0-6714 GCA_964353405.1 uncultured Anaerolineae bacterium | reverse complement strand
AACAACGCTTTCAACAACATCAGGCGCGATTCCGCTTACACACCCGTTCCACACGTCGCATCGGTGCTCAGATGAACAAGCTCCGTCAGCGTTGGCTGACCTTACCTTCGACATCTACAGGGTGACTTTTGCACTATTGCGGTTTTCCTATTGCTATTAGACTTTTCCACTTCATATCAGCCTTTGCAAAACACTTGACAAAAACGGCTTTTTCTTGTATATTTTATCTAAATTAGCTAATTTAGATATTACCCAGAGGGGCGCAATGACCACTAAGAGTATCAGCTCGACACTGGCCCAAAATAACTTTGGGCAGGTTTTGGATGATGTTACCCGCAATCACACCAGATATGTTGTCGAACGTCGCGGTGTTCCTCAGGCTATTGTACTCAGCTTTGACGATTTTGCCTACTTGTTGAGTGATGCGAACGAGCGCCGACAGATGGATGCTGTAATCAAAGAACTACGTCCTGAATACAAACTGGGACAAGTCCTCAACCGATGACAGATTCGATGATGACAACCGCAAGAACGAGAGACTCCTAATGGCCCTGCTAACAAATATACAAACTCAACAAGCAAAACAGCCAAGTCTGTTTCAGATAAATACAGAGCCGCACATCGCGCTGTCTGGCAATGGCAGTTCAGCCTTCAACGATCCTGCTTTCGCAAGCAATAAAACGTTGCCCATCCACCGATGGGTACCATGGATTGCAGGCTTTTCAAGCGAGTTTGTCAAAGACGCATTGCGCAGATACCTTGACGGCAAGGGGATTGTTTTAGACCCATTTGCTGGCGTCGGCACAACCCTCATAGAAGCAGTATTGCTTGGTCATGACGCGATTGGATTTGAGATCAACCCCTACGCCGCCTTGGCCTGCCGTGTAAAAGTAAACGCGCATCGAATCGTTGTCGAAAAGCTAGACAGTGAGATTGCAAGATTTCAGACATTCTACAACGAGAACGTCTCATCTGGTGCTCCTCCGAAAAGTATGCCACCCAAAGGGTTCAAAACGCGGGATGAGTTCTATAGTCCTCTAGTTTTGCGCAAGGTTCTGATCCTTCAGGATTTCATCGCTACCGTACAAGATTCCAATTTGCAAGACTTGTTCAGGTTGGCTTTTGCTGCCACGATGGTGCGTTACTCGAATTACTCTTATGAGCCAAGTTTAGGTAGACGAGTCAGTGCAGGGAAAGAAGAGATTCATGACTTTCCGGTAGCACAAGCCGTTCTGGCTAAATTAACAGAAATGGCGCAAGACATTGCGTGGTTTCAGGCCAATCTGCTAGGTAGAGAAGTCAATGTGCAAATCATCAACGATTCTTTCTTTCAAAACCGACACTACCTGGCTCCCGCATCAGTTGATTTGATTGTTACTTCGCCGCCTTATCTGAATAACTATCACTACAATCGAAACACGCGGCCACAGATATATTGGCTAGGCTATGCAGAACGCCCGCAAGACTTGAAGCATCTTGAGGAATCCAATTTTGGCAAGTACTGGCAGACTGTCCGTGAACAGGAATACCTGGGATTAGATTTCTCTCTGTCAGGCACGGATTTGGCAGAGAAACTAGAAACGCTCAGAAAGCTAAATTCTCAAAGAGGCATCTATGGCGGCAATGGCTGGGCCAATTACGCTGCTGCATATTTCAACGATTGCTATAGATTTGCTGTCGGCATGAAAGACGTTCTCAAACAAGATGGCTCGGCCCTGGTTGTGATAGGGAACAGTATATTGCAGGGTGTGCTGATACCTACCGACCAATACCTCGGCAAGATTGCTGAATCCGTTGGACTCGAATTGGTTGGGATTGATATTCCCAGAGCGACCCGGGTTGGCAACAGCATCATTCAATCGGGTGTCCGCGTAGCGAAGGCTCAAGATTCACACCAATTGTATGAAGCCGTCGTCATGCTAAGGAAGAGATGATTCTTTCAGGAATTGTCGAATCTTGGCAATCACATCTTCCTGGCGTGGCGATTCCCCTGTCAATCGCTCTGTCCACAACCTGCCAGGATGCAAGATGTCCCACTCTGATCTGGCCTGATTATACCGTCCTGCACCAGGGTCATGATTACCAAAGCCATCTACGATCGTGTTCCAAAGTGGTCTATACCTTCTGATCAATTCGGCCTCGACAGGTACAACCAACTCACTTTCAACACCGCCGAGGATCATAAATCGGCATTTGAAGTGAGCCATCTGCAAGTTGGCTCCCTGTTGTATACTCCTGGCATGTTGTCGCAACCTTTGATGCAAGTCTGGCGTGTCTGATTCTGTGGCCCGTGCCGTGCGCCATCCTGGTGGTACAGCTTTGCCCACATAGATGGGTTGCACGCAGGCCAGTCGGTTCAGGTCAGCGATTTTAGTGTACAGTTCGTAATCGCCAATATAGTACAACCCATAAACGCCACTTCCAATAAACTGAGCAGGTGGCGGCAATGGATGCGCAGGTGTTTGAGCAAAAAACTTGATTGCATCGTCTACCACACTTTGAAACTTGGGCGAGTGGAACACGTGCAGATTGGCATCAAAGTTGTTCATCATTGACACGACTCCTAGCAGCTTGTCGGAGAGGCGTTTCGGAGTCTAGGCTTTAGCCGGTTTTGGCCGAAAATCGCCGCGTGCTCACCGGCTGAAGCCTCGATTCCGGCCCGTCAGGGTTCTCTCCGACAAGCTCCTAGCAGAATAGGGTGTGCGACAAGCGCGTCACGCCGCCCGCAGCACCTTCTTCAGGTACTGCCCGGTGTAACTCGCCTTGACCCGGGTCACCTGCTCCGGCGTGCCCTCGGCCACGATATAGCCGCCCGCCTCGCCGCCCTCCGGCCCCAGGTCAATCAGGTGATCCGCCACCTTGATAATGTCGGGATGATGCTCGATGATGACGACCGTGTTGCCCGCGTCTACCAACTGGTCGAGCACCTCGATCAGCTTGTGGACGTCCGCCGAGTGCAGGCCCACCGATGGCTCGTCCAGCACGTAGAACGTCTTGCCCGTGCTGCGCTTGGAAAGCTCGCGGCTCAGCTTGACGCGTTGCGCCTCGCCGCCGGACAGCGTGGGCGCGGGCTGGCCGATCTTGATATAGCCCAGGCCCACGTCGTTGAGTGTGGACAGCTTGCGCTTGAGCGCCGGAAAATTCTCAAAGAACTCTTCCGCCTCCTCCACCGTCATGTCCAGCACTTCGGCAATATTTTTGCCCTTGTAGCGCACCTGCAAGGTCTCGCGGTTAAAGCGCGCGCCGTGGCACACGTCGCACGGGACAAAAATGTCCGGCAGGAATTGCATCTCGATCTGAATCTGCCCCTGACCTTCGCACGCCTCGCAGCGCCCACCGCGCACATTAAAGCTAAAGCGCCCCGGTCCGTAACCGCGCACTTTGGATTCGGTCAGCTCGGCAAAGAGATCGCGGATGTCGCCAAAGAATCCAGCATAAGTGGCCGGGTTGCTGCGTGGCGTCCGCCCAATGGGCGACTGGTCAATGTTGATGATCTTGTCAATGTGCTCGACGCCCTCAATGCTCCGGTGCTCGCCGGCGCGCTCGCGGCTATCGTGGAGCATCTGCGCCAACCGCTTGTAGAGCACCTCTACCAACAGCGTGGACTTGCCCGAGCCCGACACGCCCGTAATGCAGACAAACTTGCCGAGCGGGATCTGGCAGTCAATGTTCTTGAGGTTATTTTCCCGCGCGCCGCGCACGACCAGGTATTGGCCGTTGCCAGGCCGACGATCTTGCGGAATGGGCACTTTTAATCGCCCGCACAGGTACGCGCCGGTGAGCGATTTCTTGTCGCGGCACATTTCGGCCACCGTGCCTTCAAAGACGACCTCCCCGCCGTGCTCGCCAGCGCCGGGACCGAGGTCAACTACCCAGTCGGCGGCCTCGATGGTGTCGTGATCGTGCTCGACGACGAGCATGGTGTTGCCCAGGTCGCGCATCGCCAGCAGCGTCTTGATGAGCCGCGCCTGGTCGCGCTGGTGCAAGCCGATGCTCGGCTCGTCCAAGACGTACAGCACGCCCGTCAACTGCGACCCGATCTGCGTCGCCAGCCGGATGCGCTGAGCCTCGCCGCCGGAAAGCGACCCCGCGCTCCGGTCGAGCGTCAGGTAATCCAGTCCCACATCCACCATAAACTGCAGCCGCGCCCGAATCTCTTTCAAGATTTGGTGAGCAATCGTGAGTTGCCTCGGCGTCAACGCGCCGGGTTTTCCGTTCCCCTGTCCCTCCATGCTCTGCGCGTCTTGCTTCTTGCCTCTTGCGTCTTGCTTCTTGCCACCTGCTTCTTGCCTCTTGTTTCCATTCCCCCGCAGCGCCTCCACCCACACCAGCGCCTTGATCACCGGCAGGCTGGTCACCTCGACAATGTTTCTGCCGCCCACCGTCACCGCCAGCGCTTCTTTCCGCAGGCGCTTGCCCTCGCACGCCAGGCAGTCACGGTACGCCATATAGTTTTCGATGCGCGAGCGCATGTAATCGGACGTGGTCTCGCGGTAACGCCGCTTGAGGTTAGGAATGATGCCCTCAAAGCTCGTCTCCCATTGCGCGCGCCTGCCGTCGCGTCCGGTGTAATCAACCTTGATGCGATCCTCACCCGTGCCATAGAGGATCAGCTCAAGCTGCGCGTCGTTCAGCTCGCCTACCGGCACGTCGAGCGGGATGCTGTAATGCTCGGCCATCGCTTTCAAAAGCTGGCCATAATAGCCCTCCTGCGTGGCCGATTCGCCCCACGCCACAATCGCGCCGTCTGCAAGCGTCAAGTCGCGGTTGGGGATGATCAGGTTCGGGTCAAGCTCCATCCTGACGCCCAGGCCCTGGCACTCGGGGCACGCCCCGTGCGGGCTGTTGAACGAAAACGTGCGCGGCTCGATCTCGGGCAAACTGATGTCACAGAACGGACAGGCAAAGTGTTCGGAGAACAACAAATCATCACCAGGCTCCGCTGCGCCGGCGAGTTTGCCGGAGGCGCCCTTGAGGGCATTCACGATGACACTGCCGTTGCCCAGCTTGAGCGCGGTCTCGATCGAGTCGTTCAATCGCGCGCGGTCGGCATCCGCGTTTTCGCCTTCTTTCTTGATGACCAGGCGATCCACCACCGCCTCGATGGTGTGATTCTTGTACCGGTCGAGTTCGAACTGCTCGTCCACGTCGCGCACGTAGCCGTCCACGCGCACGCGCACAAAGCCCGCTTTGCGCACATCCTCCAAGACTTGCTGATGATGGCCCTTGCGGTCCTTGATGAGCGGCGCGAGAACCTGGATGCGCGCGCCGTCGGGCAGCGCCGTCACCGCATCCACGATCTGCTGAGGCGTCTGCTGCTGCACCTGGCGCCCGCAGTTGGGACAGTGCGGCGTTCCGACGCGCGCATAGAGCAGACGCATATAGTCATACGTCTCGGTGACCGTGCCCACCGTCGAGCGCGGGTTGTGCGAAGCGCCGCGCTGGTCAATCGAGATGGCGGGCGAAAGCCCCTCGATCTGATCCACATCCGGCTTTTCCATCTGGCCGAGGAACTGCCGCGCATAAGCCGACAGGCTTTCCACGTAGCGGCGCTGGCCCTCGGCAAAGATCGTGTCGAACGCCAACGACGACTTGCCCGATCCGGACAAGCCGGTGATGACGACAAATTGATCGCGCGGAATTTCGACGCTGATGTTCTTGAGGTTGTGCTCCCGCGCGCCGCGAACAATGAGCTTATCTTGAGCCATAAGACCTTCCGTATTGCGTACTGCCTGCTGCGTAAACCGCAATCTGCGCCATGCGACTTGCAACTTGCAACTTGCGACCTGCGACCTGCAACTTGCGACCTGTCATTATACCACTCTGCCCCAAACGGGGTTATAATTGGGGCATGTGGCACACAAGACAGACGATCAGAAATGCCTCCACTCATCACTGATCACTGTCTACACCGTGCCGAAAGGAGCCTATGAACACCATGGTAGAACGCCCGCACGGCGATGTGGCGTTGTTCATTGATTGGGAAAACATCAAAAGCAGCTTGCAAAGTCGAAGCAAGGAACGGCCCAATCTTTCGGCGCTGCGAGACACGGCCGAATCCTTTGGGCGGCTGGTCGTCTCGCGCGCGTATGCAGACTGGCAGGAAGGCTGGCACGCCGATGACCCGCCCGCGCTGTATGCCGCCGGGATTGACCCGGTCTATGTGCCCACGCGCAAATTCACGTCGAACGAATCGGTGGAGACCGTGCGTCGCAAGAACAGCGTGGACATCAAGCTCGTCGCCGATTGCATCGAGGTGAGCCATCAATTCCCCAGCATCAATACTTTTGTGCTGGTCTCGGGCGACGGCGACTTTGTTCACCTGGTCAACATCCTGCGGCCTTATGGCAAGCACGTCGTGGCGATTGGCGTGTCGTGGTCAACCAACGCGCGGCTCAGCCAGGTGGTGGACGAGTTCCTCTACTATGACCGCGATGTGGCGCCGGAGCGGCTCGCCACAACGGCAACTGCGGCAGCCGTCCCAGCCGCGCAGGTCGCCGAGCTGGATCGCGCGTTCCGCACCGTGATCGAAATCCTGCACGACTCGCGCCTGCCGGGGCGCGGCCTGCTGAGCTGGGTCAAGCACGAGATGATCAAGCGGATGCGCGGATTTGATCAGAGTCGTTTTGGGTTCGCGCAGTTCAAACAGTTCATGGAAGGGGCCGAGCGGCGCGGGCTATTGCAAATCGAAACGCACGGCCTGGAAGATTGGGC
>CAYGWJ010000193.1:0-12529 GCA_964353405.1 uncultured Anaerolineae bacterium | reverse complement strand
TTTTGACCGCACTGCTCACGCTGACAGTGCTGGCACTGGCCGGCTGCGGCGGGCAGGCGCCTGCCTCCTCCTGGCCTGGGCTCACTCCAGGCGAGGGCGTGGCCTACCTGGCCGCCACGGCCAAGGCTTATGCCATCAACGTGGCCGATGGCAGTAAAAAATGGGAATACGATCACAAGGTTGCCACGAGTGGACTGCTGGGCAGCGGCACGGCTCCAGACGCGGTTCACGCCCAACCCATCGTCGGCGACGGCCTTGTCTATTTGGGGACGGATGGCGGCTACCTGATCGCCGTGGACCAGGTCACTGGCGCTGAGAAATGGAAGTTTGTGCCCGAGACGTCCAGCGTGTTGTTTGGGCTCGTCAAAGAAAAGCCCGGGCCGGTGTACGCCGGGCCGGTGCTGGCGGGCAAGCGAGTGATCTTTGCCGGAACGTCGCATAAAGTCTATGCGCTCGACGCGGCGAGCGGCAAACCGGCGCAGGGGTGGGCACCCTATGATGCGGGCGAACGCGTGTGGGGCACGCCTCTCGTCGCCGGCGATACGGTCTACCTGGGCACGCTGGGGCACAAGCTCATTGCGCTGGACGCGGCGACCGGCAAGGAACGCTGGAAATTCGAGCAGGCTAAAGGCACGCTGGGCGGCTCGCCTGTTTTCGACAACGGCGTGATCTATGCCGGCTCATTCGACAATCACCTTTACGCCGTGGACGCAGCCAGCGGCGCGCTGCGCTGGTCGTACAACGCCAACAACTGGATCTGGGAAGGCCCGGCTGTGGTGAGTGGCACGCTGTACTTGGGCGACGTGAGCGGCAACGTGTACGCGCTCGACGCGGCGACACAGCAGCTCCTTTGGGTGACCGACCTGAGCAAGCTGGCCGTACCGGGCGGCGCGGTGCGCGCCACGCCGCTGTACGCCGAGGGTGTGCTCTACGTGGGCACCGGCAACGGCACACTGTATGCGTTGAAAGCGGACACGGGCAAAGAGCTTTGGCCTCAGCCCTTCAAGGTGCCCAACGCGCAATTCTTGACCACCCCGTTGATGCAAGATGGTTTGCTGCTCGTTGCGCCGTTGGGGACACCCACGCTGCTCTACGGGCTCAACCCGGCGAACGGTCAGACGCAATGGCAGTTCCCGGCGCCGTCCGGCAAGTGAGGCAGGTTCCATGTGGGATGCGCTGATCATCAATCCATTTACGAATTTGTTGCTGCTCATCTATTACCTGCTGGGCCGCAACTTTGCCATCGCCATCATCGTCTTTACCATTCTCGTCCGGGCTATCACCTATCCTTTGACCATCCAGCAGCAAAAGTCCGCCAAGGCCATGCAAGAGTTGCAGCCCAAGCTGCAAGAGCTGCAGAAAAAGTACGCCAAGGACAAGGAAAAGCTGCAGCAAGAACAGATGCAGCTTTACAAGGAAGCCGGGGTCAATCCCCTGGGTGGGTGTCTGCCGCTCCTGTTGCAGTTTCCTGTCTTTATCGGGTTGTACCAGGTCATCATGCTCGTCATGGCCGTCAACCCGCTGCAGATGCTCAACCTGTCCAAGCACATTTATTCCTGGTTGCCGCAGTTGGGGTTGCCGCAGTTGGGCTTGCTCATGCCGCTCAACAATCGTTTCCTGTGGCTTGACCTGGGCCAGCCTGATCTGATTTATATCCTGCCGATTCTGGTGGTGGTCACTACCTATTGGCAGCAAAAAGTGATGACGCCGCCCAGCACCGACTCGCAGGCGCAAGCCATGAATCAGCAGATGGCGTTGATGATGCCGCTGATGTTCGGCTACTTTGTCATGGTTTCGCCTTCGGGCCTGGGGTTGTACTGGCTCGTCAGCAACCTCATTGGCGTCGCGCAGTACTGGCTGGTGGGCAAGCCGCAGGTTCCGGCGACCGCAACGCCTGCGCCGCCGGTCAAGAAAAGACTCGAGTTGCCGGCCAAGAAAAAATCTGCCAAGAACTAGAAATGTCAAACATCAAATTTCAAATTTCAACCTGCAGGTCTGATTTGGGATTTGGCTTTTGAGATTTCAGGAGATTTACTGTGTTCGAACCCGAGACCATTGAAGCGATTGGCGTGAACGTCGAAGAAGCTATTGCTCGCGGGCTGGACGCGCTGAATGTAACCCGCGGGCAGGTCAATCTAGAAGTGCTCGACCAGGGCGTGCCGCGGCCGGCGCCCGGCCAACGCCCGCGCGAGGCGCGTGTTCGACTCACCGTCAAGGCACTCCCGCCAGCGCCCGCGCCCAAGCCACACGTCCCCGCACCCAAACCGCAGCCCACTGCGCCAGCGGAAATGCGAGTTCCCTTGCCGGCCGCCCTGGCGGATGTGTCCGATCAGGACGTGATGAACATTGCGCAAGAGACACTCCAGGAAATGCTCGACCGGCTCAAGATCAAGGGCAGCGTTTCGGCGCATCAGGCCGAGGCCGCCGATGAGCAGGACGAGCAAGATGGCCCGCCGCTGGTGTTGGACATTCGCGGCGACGACCTGGGCGTGCTCATCGGGCGGCGCGGAGAAACGTTGGGCGCGCTGCAATACCTGACGCGGCTGATCGTCTCCAACAAGGCTGCGCGCAACGTGAACCTGGTGGTGGACGTGGAGGGCTACAAGGCTCGCCGCGAGCAGCAATTGCGCCAATTGGCTCAGCGCATGGCCGAGCGTGTGGCCACCACGCGCAAGCCTGCGGCGCTGGAACCCATGCCACCTAATGAGCGGCGCATCGTCCATCTCACCCTGCGTGATCATCCCGTGGTCACCACGGAAAGCGTCGGGCGAGATGAAGACCGCAAAGTGACCATCATCCTGAAATCGCGCCGCCGGTCGTGAGGGGCAAGCAGTGAGAAGACAAGCCACTGAGAAGAGCGGTCAGTGGCTTTTTGTTTGACGAGAGTATGCTACAATGCCATCCAGCCTTGATTATCTTTTGATCGGCTACGTTTGCCAGGACCTGGTGCGCTTTGGAGTCGAGTCGCCTCATTCGACCGGCTATGTCTTTGGCGGCACAGTCACCTATGCTGCGCGCACGGCTAGATCCATGCGGCTACACGTGGCCGTGGTGACCAGCGCCTCGGCCGACTTGCCGATGGGCGCGGCCCTGCCCGGCATAAACGTGACGCGCCTGCCCTCGGCAGAAACCACGACCTTTGAAAATCGCTATATTGACGGCCATCGCGTCCAGACGCTGCACGCCGTGGCAGAGCCGCTGGACATTACCGCCGTGCCCATGGAATGGCGTCGCCCCTCCATCGTCCACCTGGCGCCTCTTGCGTGCGAAGTGGACCCGGGTCTCATCTCCGCTTTTCCCGGCGCGTTCATCGGCATCACGCCGCAAGGATGGATGCGCCAGTGGGACGACCAGGGCCGCGTGAGCTGGAAGCCCTGGAACGAAGCGCGCGCCCTATTGTCGCGCGTGGACGCGATGGTGATGAGCGAAGAAGACGTGAACGGCGACTGGCAGCTGATCCGCGACTGGGCCAACTATGCGTCCGTGATGGTGGTGACGCAGGGCGCGCGCGGGGCGACCCTGTTCGTCGGCGGCGAGCCGCATCACGTTCCGACGATGCCCATGCGCGAAGCAGACCCGACCGGGGCCGGCGATATTTTTGCGACCGTGTTTTTCTGGCAATTTCATCAGACGGGCGACCCGCACGAGGCCGCCCGCATGGCCACCTGCCTGGCGGCTCATTCCGTCACTCGCCGCGGCCTCGACAGCGTGCCCACGCCGGAAGAGGCCATGCGATGCATCCAGTCCCGGCCGGAATCCTGCGGATGACGGGCTAGCAGCACGGCGCATGGGTATATAATCAGGCTATGTCGCGCATCTATGCACTGACCAATCAAAAAGGCGGCGTGGGCAAGACCACCACCGCCGTCAGTCTGTCTGCGTGCCTGGCCGCGCTGGGTCAGCGCGTTCTGATCGTGGACGTTGACCCGCAGGCGAATGCCACGGCCAGCCTGGGCGTGGACAAGAACAAGCTGACCACCTCTGTCTATGCTGCTTTCATTGACGACATGCCGCTGACGGACATCATCCAACCCACAGCGCAGGCGAACCTGGACCTGGCGGCTTCGTCGCCGCAACTGGCCGGGGCGGAAATCGAGCTGGTGGAAATGCGTGGGCGCGAGACCAGGTTGCGCGCTTTGTTGCGCCCGGTGCGCGACCGTTACGATTACATCATCGTGGACTGTCCGCCCAGCCTGGGACTGCTCACGGTCAACGCGCTGGCGGCGGCGCACGGCGTCGTCGTCCCGGTGCAGTGCGAATATCTGGCGCTGGAAGGGCTGACGCAGTTGATGACGACGATTCAACTGGTGCGTCGCTCGCTCAACCCGGCGCTGCAGGTGCGCGGCTTGCTCTTGACGATGTACGATGGCCGGGCGAACCTGGCCCGCCAGGTGCGCGAACAAGTTCAGCAGCACTTTGGCAGCCAGGTGTTTGGCAGCGTCGTGCCGCGCAACGTGCGCCTTTCGGAAGCACCCAGTTACGGCAAACCCATTATCGCCTACGCACCCACTTCGCCAGGTGGACTGGCCTACCAGGCTCTGGCTCAAGAGTTGTTGTCAGGGGATGGTCAAACATCCACTGTGGTTTCGGAACAGATGCCGAATCGAACTGGCGCATGACGACGAAAGACTGATCCGTCTTTTCCTCTTGTCATGGGCCTTTCGTCTGTGAGGACACGATGCCACGCAAGACCGGGCTCGGTAAAGGATTGAGCGCCCTCATCCCCGACACACCTGTCGAGTGGAAGGAAGAGCGCGACGCGAGCGTGCCAGCCCTGCAAGCCGGCGTGGCCGAGCTGTCGGTGAACGCCATTGTCCCCAATCCGCGTCAGCCCCGCACGGCGATGGATGAGACGGCCCTGCGCGAGTTGGCCGATTCAATCCGCGAGCACGGGCTGATACAGCCGCTCATCGTCACGCAAAGCGCCAGCGGTTACCAGTTGATCGCCGGCGAGCGGCGCTGGCGCGCGTCGCAGCTGGCCGGGCTTGCCACGGTGCCCGTCGTCGTCAAAGAGGCTGCGCCTCAGCAGATGCTGGAAATCGCGTTGGTGGAAAACCTTCAGCGCGCCGATCTCAACCCGCTGGAAGAAGCCGCCGCGTTCAAGCAGTTGATGGACGAGTTCGGTCTGACGCAGGAGCAGGTCGCGCGGCGCGTGGGCAAGAGCCGCGCGGCGGTAGGCAACGTCGTCCGTCTGCTCAAGCTGCCGCAACCGGTCAAAGCCCGCCTGGCGGATGGCGCCATCACCGAGGGACACGCCCGCGCGCTTCAAGCGTTGGAAGGTGAAGCGGCCATTCTCAAAGCCTTGACGGTGGTGACACGCCGCGCGTTGTCTGTGCGGCAGACCGAGGAGATGGTGCGGCGCAGCCTGGCCGAGCCGAAAGCCAAGGCCAAGAAAGCCGCTGTCTCGGCCGAGACGCGCTCGCTCGAAGACCGTCTGCGCCGCTCACTGGGCACCAAAGTCAACTTGTTCCGCAGCCGCAAAGGCGGCAAAGTCGTCATCCATTTCTTTTCTGACGAAGAGTTTGATGCCGTCTATCGCCGCCTCGTCGGCAGAGATTGATCGTGGGGGCGAGGTCGCCTCGCCCCTGCGCATTACAAGGAGCGCCATGTTCGACAGTGATCTGGTTCAAGAAAAAGTCGCGCAGTCGGTGCAGATTCTCAAAGAGAAGGGTGTGGACGCCTGGCTCACCTTCGTGCGCGAGACATCGCAGATGCAAGACCCCTGCATGGATCTAATCGTCGGCGTAGAAGTCGCGTGGCACTCGGCCTTTATCATTACGTCAAAGGGCGAGCGCATTGCCATCGTGGGCCGCTTTGATCGCGAGAACATCGAGCTGACCGGCGCGTATCCGCAGGTGATGGGTTACGATGAAAGCATCCGCCCGCCGTTGGTGGAAACGCTCAACCGGCTCAAGCCACAGTGCATTGCCATCAATTACTCGGAAAACGACCCGGCCGCCGACGGCTTGACGCACGGGATGTGGGCGACGTTGTTCCGCTTGCTGGAAGGGACACCCTTTGGCGCACGCTTTGTCAGCGCGGAAAACATTATCGGTGCGCTCCGGGGCTGCAAGTCGCCTGTCGAAATCGCGCGTATCAAGGCCGCCATCGCCACGACCAATCGCATCTTTGACGACATGGCCCAAATCCTCAAGCCGGGCCAGACGGAGCTGGATCTGCGTGATTTTGTCCGCGAGCGCATGGCCGCTTATCAGGTTGAGCCGGCCTGGGAACTGGATTACTGCCCGATCTTTTCCGCCGGCCCGGATAGTCCGGTGGGCCACGCCGCGCCGGGGCCTTACAAGACCGCAAGGGGCCAATTGCTCCAGATGGACTTTGGCGTCCGGCAGTCCGGCTTTTGCTCGGATATCCAGCGTATGTGGTATTTCCTCGACGAGGGCGAAACTCTGGCGCCGCCGGATGTCCAGCGCGCGTTCGACGCTGTGCGCTCGGCCATCCTCGCCGCGGCCAAAGTGCTCAAGCCGGGCGCGGTCGGTTGGGAAGTGGATCAAGCCGCGCGCAGCATGCTCGTCAGGGCAGGCTATCCGGAATACGCTCACGCCACCGGGCATCAACTGGGCCGCACATCGCACGATGGCTCGACCGTCCTCGGCCCGCGTTGGGAACGCTACGGCCAGACGCCCTTTGGCATTGTCGAGGCGGGCAATGTCTTTACGCTCGAGCTGGGCGCGCGAGTGCCCGGTCGAGGCTATGTCGGCCTGGAGGAAGATGTCGTCGTGACCTCGCATGGCATCGAGTGGCTGACCAAGCCGCAGACGGAATTGATGCTGGTCAAGAGCTGAAAGATCCGGTGGGCCACAATAGCCTGGGTGCGTAAAACGTGAGACGTGAAACGTAAAGCCAAGTCACATTTCACGTTTTACGTTTCATGGGAGGAACGCGTGCAATGCAATTTGGTTCTGTTCAACGGGCCTATTCATACCCTCGCTGCCGAAACGCCGCTCGCGTCGGCGGTCGCCATCCGTGACGAGCGCATCGCCTATGTAGGCGATGACGCTACGGCGCGTCGAATGCTGGGGCCAGGCGGCGAAGCGGTTGACCTCAAGGGCCGCTGTGTGATCCCGGGCCTGACCGACGCGCATTTGCATTTCCAGTGGTATGCCCTTGGACTGCAATCCGTTGACGCCGAAACGCCGACGCTGGAGGAAGCACTGGCTCGCGTAAGTGAGCGCGCCACGCTTGGCGCGACACCGCCTGGGGCATGGATCAGTGGCAGCGGATGGAATCACAACGTGTGGGGGGGCGTGCTTCCCGCCGCGTCTGACCTCGACCGGGTTGCACCGGAGCAGCCCGTTGCGCTTTCCGCCAAGAGCGGTCACGCGCTGTGGGTCAACTCGCGTGCGCTAGAGTTGGCGGGCATCACCTCGTCCACGCCCGATCCGGCGGGCGGGCAAATCGTGCGCGATGGGCATGGCCCACACGGCCAGCCAACGGGCATCTTGCTGGAAAACGCGATGGACTTGATCACCAGGGTCAGGCCCGCGCTCACGGCCGAGCAGGCGGCGGAGATGATGCGCGCCGCGTTTCCTTTGGCGCAGCGCGCCGGGCTGACCGGCGTCCATTGCTTTGACGGGCCGGAGGCATTTGCCGCGTATCAGATGCTCAAGCAGCGCGGCGAGCTGGGCCTGCGGGTCGTCAAGAGCATCCGGCGCGATCATTTGAGCCAGGCGATTGAACTGGGTCTGCGTTCCGGCTTGGGCGACGACTGGCTGCGCATCGGCTCGGTCAAGCTGTTTGCCGATGGCGCGCTCGGCCCGCAGACCGCGTGGATGCTTGAACCTTTCGAGGGATCGAACAGCGTAGGCATCTCTACGTTGAGCGAATCAGAGATGGCCGAGAGCGTCCGGCGCGCGAATGCGGCCGGGTTGTCGTGCGCGATTCACGCCATCGGCGACCGGGCGTGCCGCACCGTGCTCGACGTGTACGAGGAGGTCGGCTCGCGCGGGCTGCGCAATCGCATCGAGCACGTCCAGCTTTTGCATCCGCACGATTACGACCGGCTGGGCAAGCTGGGCGTCGTCGCTTCGATGCAGCCGGTTCACGCCACGTCGGATAGGCTCATTTCGGACAAGTACTGGGGCAAGCGCAGCGCGGGCGCGTATGCCTGGCGGACGCAGCTCAACGCGGGCGCGGCGCTCGCGTTCGGGTCAGATTGCCCGGTGGAAAAGCTTGACCCGCTGATGGGGATCCATGCTGCGGTCACGCGCCGCCGCGCCGATGGCAGCCCTGGCCCGGAGGGCTGGTATCCCGAACAGCGCTTGACGGTTGAGGAAGCCGTGCGCGCCTTTACGTCGGGCGCGGCCTACGCAGCGGGCATGCAAGACCGGCTCGGCTCTATTACGCCAGGCAAGCTGGCGGATTTCACCGTGCTCGACCGGGACATTTTCGAAATCGAGCCGATGGAGATTTTGAGCGCACGCGTGGACGCGACAATTATCGGCGGCACGTTTATGTGGCGTACGGAGAGATTGGGCTGAACTGGCTGGCTGAAAAAGCCCCCGGCTTTTTTGAGGCCGAGGGCTGAATTTCAGGCAATGTAAGTCGGAGGCGTTTCGTGGACGGCAAGCCCCTGCAAGCGCGACCGAACCGGGGCCATTTCGGTGACTTCGATATATATCACAGGTCGGTTAGGAATATCGTCTGTTTTCCTGGAAGTGTGAGCCGACTCTATAGCGTGCCGGCTGTATTCCGGGTCATGCTGATCGAGCAGCACAACTTTAGCGTTATCTGGGATGTGCTCGGAAAACTCGGGATGCTCCACCAGATAACGAGTGAATTCCCTAAACAGTTCATTGAACTTGGTTTGGTAAAAAGTATTCATTGTTCTGACTCCTGCTCATACTTTGCCCGGTAGCTTGACCAGTTCTCCATGATGTCTTCCTGGCCAAGGGTCAGCATTTCGGCATTGCTGTAGCTCGGATACGTCTCTTTGGTCTGTGTCCCGTCAGGATGAAGATTGTCCCGATGGGGCTGGCCGTGAGCCGTATCGTACCGCACGATGGGCTGCCAACGGCCCGCAATCAAGGCTTCGTACTGGATGCGAAACTCGACTATCTCGCCTCGCCTCCACTCATGCCAATGACGATAGCGATTCTTTTGCGCTGCGTCCAAGTAGATGACAAACTCTTTCTCGCCCATGTATCACTGCCGGCTGGAGATGTGGCACTGATGTCTATTTTAGCCCATTTAGCTTGAAACGGCAATGGGCGTCCTCGAGAGATTTTGGACACGCGCGTAGACGCTGCCCTTATCGGCGGCAGGTTCGTATGGCGGGCAGAAAGTGTGGACTAACAAGTCGCCAAGATTGAACAAGCCCCCGGTTTCAAGAGGCTGGGGGCTTGTGCTGTACTGGTCAATCGGCTGATTGACGCGCAAATAGCTCTGCGACCGGCACGTCAAAACCGGGCAACACCTCGCCGCCGGGCAGCGCATCTTCGGCGCTAAAATGCTGTACCTTGTTCGGCGCGTGATAGACATACACGCTTTGCGTTTTCGGATCGGCCACCCACACCACCTGAACGCCCACAGCAAAGTACTCGCTCAGCTTATCCATCAGCTCGCCCCATCGGTCATCCGGCGATAGAACTTGCACAACCAGCTCAGGCGCGACATCCAGGTAAGACGACGACTGGACGCGCGCCAGCCGCTCGTTTGAGATGTATGCCACGTCTGCGCCACGCACCGTGTCAGGACGCCGAGCAGTGTAGATACCCACTTGGCCTACAAGCACCTCGCCCAGTTTGTGCTGGCTCACAAAAGCCTGGAGAATTGCGCTAAAGTTGCCAACTATGCGACCGTGTGAGTATTCTGTGGGCGACCTGTGAATGATCACTCCCTTGACCAAATCGGTCCGGCCCATGTCGCCTATCTGGGCCAGTTGTTCGCCCGTCACGAGGCGCGGCGCTTCAACGGCGGGGCCTGGCGCCGGGGGAGAGATGGGTACAGATGATGGAACTTGTACTGCCATAGCATCACCTCCGCATCTATTTTACCGTACTTGTCCGTCTGTGGCTGTAGGCTGCGTGACTTGCTTGACCCTCACATCATGGCAAAGCGAGTGGCGCTTCTGGCTCGATCACGTAGACCTACTTTGGCTTTCTCCCGGAGAGTAAGAACCCCAACACCAGACCAATTATGAGCAATACGGCCCCTCCTAGACCGACCATTAGCCCTTGGGTGAAGGGTGACGGCGGAAACGGCGTGCCAGATGCAGAGGTCACTGTGGCGGTCAATGTCGGTACAGAGGGCGGCGTATTCGTCGGTGTGCTGGTAGGTTCCAGTGTGGGTGTTTTGGTAGGTATGGCTGTTGAAGTTGATGTGAACGTCACCTGGGGCAATAGGGTTGCTTTGGGAACCACAGTGGTGACTTGCGACTCAAACAGCCAGAAATAGCTCTTCTCATCTTCACCGGTTGGGCTTAGCTGTTGCACTGAGAAAGTAACAGTTCTCCTGTCGGGTGCAATGTTTGACTCCAACGGTGTCCATCCTATTGGCTTATACATGTACATTCCAACTTGGCTGGAATACCCGGTTGGAATCTGCACTTTCATCATGATGGGGCGCTGGAATGTTTGGACGGACTTGTTATCTTCGCCAACGAAACTGCATGATATTGGTAGACCTACCGGCCTTCGCTCACTCGAAGGAGCTGGCACCGAAGTCGTACCTATCGAATCGCAAAAAACGCGTATCTTCTGAGAGTAGAAACCATTGGGGAAAACGATCTCGAATGGACCAAAGGTTTTGGTTCCGCCATCCGGGCACATGACCTGTGAATCTGTGCAAGACAACCCTACTTGCCCCGGAGGCGGCGTGAAAAACACAAGTGAATGCGCAGGCTGGACATGCAAGATATACCAAGCAAATCCTGCGACTAGAGCGATCAGCGCCAGCAACTTGGCCTTGGGCAGTTTTGAACCGGACATGTCTCCCCCTTCTTAAGGCAGCTCGAAGCCTAGGAACTTGTTCCGTGTGTAGTAATAGACTCCATCGTTGCTAGACAGAATCAAGCGGGGGACTGGAGATTCCTTGGACTTGTACAAGATTAATTTTCTCGGAGCTGTCGCGTTCAGTTTTTCTCGAATATCCTCCCAATGCCCGCCTGCATCGGCACTCCGGTAGACTACGCCAGCCTCTGTTACCACATATAGCATGTCGTCGTGAGCACCATCTACGGCCAGTGAAACAACGATGCGGTCCGGGAGTTTGGTACTGATGTTGTGCCAAGTTTTGCCGCCGTCGGTGCTACGCAAAACGCCATCACCCTTCGTGGCTATGTAGAGAACATCGGGAATGCCTCCAATTTCCAGGCTACTGATAGGCGCGGTTCCAGTTATCACACCAACTGTAATCCAGCTTAATCCGCCGTCTGCGGTGCTGATCAAAGTCCGTCCGTCGGCAAGAGCGTAGGCAACACGCGGATTCCAGGGTGGAACAAGAACTTTGCTAACGTTGTTAACATTTGCCGGACAATGCTGCCATGTTACTTGTCCATACTCTGACCCCAGGTCCGCTCTCAGGATACCACTACCGTTGGTCCCAGCATAAAGGATTGAATGCTGATCATCGAGCACAGCTAAAGCCAGAGACATAGTATCATCGTCCCTGAACTCTTCGGGCGGCGAACCAAGTAGCTTCCAATCTTGGCCTCGATTTCGAGTGACAAACACTGACCACTGACGGGGGCTGAAGACACCTGCATATAGCACATCAGGGTTCCGGGGATCACTCATGAGGTCTCGAACAGCCACTGCATCAAGACCGCTGTCCGCCGGTATCCAACTAGATTCCGCACGTGCTGGGTTGTCGCTCCGGTATATATTGCCTGCGCCTGCTATGGTTACATAGAGAGATGCATTGTCTCCTCCTGTAACGTGTATTTCGTCAGCCAATGTCGGCGGGAAATCTAACTTCCTTGCGGACCAGTCTTGCCCCCCATTGATCGTGCGTATGGCGCCGGTAGGTGAGGCGATGTAAAGACGATCTACTGAAGTTGGATCAGGTACCAGACGTCTGAAACCAGCACGAGGCAACTGCGATGCCTTGATCAAGTCCCAATTCTCACCCCCGTCTCGGCTTTGGAAAAGATTGGCGCCACCACGTCCCCGAACACTGACGTAGAGCAGCGGTTCGTTTCCTCCGGTCACAGCAATTTGATCGATAGATTCGATTAACTCTGTCTCCGGAATGAATCGAACACTCCAACTATGCGTCAAGTCATCCAGAATTCCAATCAATCTGGCTGTAGTTGTAGCGTAGATGACCCGGTTGCTTCTGTCTGCGATTAGGTTCGTTATGCGGCCTTTGCCATAGAGTGTAGATGTCAGATCGCAATCCAGGGTCTCTGGGTGAAGAGGATCACAGCCTCTGGGTGTAAGTCTCAAATAGTGAACCTACGCCGCCAATGGCGAGGCAAAATAAGCCTTGGCCGCGCCCGCGAAGACGGTTTGCTGGTAATCTTCTCGGAGCAACGCCCAACCGCGCTCCCAACGCTCGCTCTGGATGAGAC
>CAYGWJ010000192.1:0-8847 GCA_964353405.1 uncultured Anaerolineae bacterium | reverse complement strand
CTATCCGGCCTGCGCCTTTCTTGCTTCTGCCGCTTTCAACAGGGCGCTCACCTTTTCCAAAAGCAGTTTCGGCTCAATCGGTTTTTCGACCAATTCGTCTACGGCCACAAAGCGAGGATGCACCTGCTCGCCGGGGAAGAGGAAGGCGATCTGCTCGCGCATGCCGGTGAGGATCAACACCGGCATTTCCCGCAGCTTGGCGTCTTTGCGCATCTTGCGGGCGATCATGATGCCCTCGGCGCCCCGGCCCATCATAATGTCCAACAGAAGCATGTCATACTGGCCGGTCTCGAGCGCCTTGTAGCCGGCCTTGGGAGTGTAGGTCGCATCCACCTGATAGTCGGCGGTCCTGAGAATGGACCGGATCCCGTCCACAAAGTCGGGGTCGTCGTCAATGATCAGCAGTTTCTTTTGTATACTCATGGTGCATCTCCTTTGTGAGAGTGTGCCTATGTCATACTGATGCGATTTTGTCATTCTGAGCCGCCCTGCGGGCGGCGAAGAATCTCTGCCGATGGTGCAAGGTAGAGACCCTTCGCTTCGCTCAGGGTGACAAGAACTGAACGATTTATTAACCTGACAGCGCTAGATTGACCACAAACCACACGCACAGGTGTCACATTCGGTTAGGGAGTGGCGAGGCGGGCAACCGCTCCGCCGACCGCAACTTGGGCACGAACTTGCTGATACTGGCAATCATTCGGTAGATTCGGCAGGTTCTTCCTCTATGATGACTTTTCTACCTTGTTTGGTTATCTTGAGATGCTTGCCTTCCTCGTCAGTGAAGAGCTTTGCTTTCCTTAACATCTCAAACAGGTCTTTCAAATCTTCCATAGAAATGAAACCGTCATCTGAATCACGAGCATTAGCATTTTCTTTCGGTGACAGTATCTTTGAACCTGCTCTGTAGTAATATATACCTTCATCCGTTACACAAAGGTTGCAAAGAAGTAGGCCATCCTCTTGAGCGACCTTGAAGTAGACCTCTATGTTATCTGTGATGTCCCGTCCATTGACGCGATATTTTCGGATTGCACTCATGGTGTGATTCCTTTCGGGCAAGAAACAAGCTCCGAGTCAGTTACCGGCTTGATTTTCCTTCTCGTTCAAGCTCAAAGAGGATTCGTATGCCATAATAAAAACATTCTTTAAGATACGCTTCTTCCCATTCACAGAGAGTGGCATATCCCTTAAAACCATCATGTAATGCTTGGGTCACAGCCTCGTGTTTATCTCGACGAATCTTTGTATATCGTTCGACCCAGTTGGGCGGCACATTCTTGTTTTCAGACTTGAGTAACAAATATCCTTTTAGAGGACTGCCGCCAGCCTCTTTGTATAAAGTATGTTCTTCGGCCATAGGATACTCCCTATACTATGCTCGCAGTGTTTCACGCCCAATTTGCAATTAACCGGATGATCCTACTTTGAGAGCAGGCAACCGGATCGTGAACGTACCCCCCTTGCCCAATTCGCTTTCGACCGCAACCGTTCCGCCGCGTGCGGCGCGCGTCAAGCGTGAGCATGTACGGCTTGATTTGCTGCCAGAACCTTGACCTCATGCTCAAGACGGCCTTCGAGCCGATCCTTCTCCACTTCGAGATCATAGCGCGCCTGAAGATTCAGCCAGAAACGCTCCGATAAGCCAAAATACCGCGACAGCCTCAACGCCGTATCGGCGCTGATTGAACGCTTGCCGTGAATGATCTCGTTGATGCGGCGCGGATGCACGCTAATATCCTTCGCCAGCCTGTACTGGCTGATGCTCATTGGCTGTAAAAACTCGTCCAGTAAAATCTCGCCAGGATGAATGGGAGCGAACTTTTTGCTCATCACAATCTCCTAATGATAATCCGTCATCTCGACGTCGTAGGCATTCCCCTCGCGCCACCGAAAACATAGTCGCCATTGCTCATTGATGCGAATGCTATACTCGCCCTCACGATTTCCAGACAGTTTCTCAAGATGATTGCCCGGAGGTACACGCAGGTCATCCAGTTGTTCGGCCGCCTCCAATATCGCCAGTTTCTTCCAGGCGATGCGATGCAAACTGGGAGGAAAACGCCGCGAAAAATGGCGTTGAAAGAGCCGCTCGGTTTCCTTGTCACGGAAAGACTTTATCATGACACGTCAATAATAGCGCGTCGCGCTACTATTGTCAAGCCGCTCATGACTTGAGCGCCGGCAACCGGATCGTAAACGTGCTGCCTTTGCCCGATTCGCTTTCGACTGCGACCGTCCCGCCGTGCGCTTCCACAATGCGCCGCGTGATGGCTAATCCAAACCCGCTGCTCTTTTCGACCTTCTGACCACTTTTACCCACGTACATGTCTTCAAAAATAAAAGGCAGTTCATCCTTCGGGATGCCGATGCCGGTATCGGCCACCGAGAGCAAAATCTCGCCCTCTTTTTCTTCGGTCTTGACCACGACCTGGCTGCTCACAGGCGAATACTTGACCGCGTTGTTCAAGAGATTGACCAGCGTCTCGACCAGCGTCCCCTCGTCGCCGTTCACCGGACTCAACGGCGGAGCGAAAGTGACAATTTCAATGTCCTTGCGCACGGCTTGCGGCTGAACCGTCTCAATGGCCTTGGTGACCACCTCCGGCACGGACACGGGCTTGAACGTCTCGCGGAGCTTGTTCGCATCTACAGACATCACGCGCAGCCAGGTCTGAATGAGCTTGAGCAGATCGTCCATGCGAACCTTGAGCCGCTCCAAACGTTTCTTTTGATCCTCGTCCAGCCGGTCCGCAACCTCCATCTGCAACGCCATCAGGCTTTGCTGGATCGCGCCGAGCGGGCTGCGCACCTCGTGCGAGATGATGGCGGCAAATTGCTCCCGCAGCATCTCTTTTTCGCGGCGCAGGGCGATCGCCTCCAACACCAGCTTGCGCTTTTCGAACCCGCGCTGGACGATCAGACGAAATTCGTCCGGCGTGAAAGGCTTGGGCAGAAAATCGTACGCCCCCTGCTTCATCGCGTCCACCGCCGAGCTAACCGTGGCAAAGCCGGTGATGACGATGGTCACAATGTTGGGATCAAGCGTGCGGATGCGCTCCAGCACCTCAAAGCCCGACAGGCCCGGCATCTTCAAGTCAACGAACACGAGGTCGGGCAGGAATTCCTGCAAGAGTTCCAAGCCCTGCGTCCCGTTCGTCGCCGTGGCGAGGGGATAGCCGCTGCCCTCCAGGATCAGCGTGCAGGAATCCAGGACAACTTCTTCGTCGTCAATGATGAGAATCTTGTTTTCCAACCTGTACTCTCTTTGCCGCTGTACGGGCGACATGTACGGGCGCGGTCACCGCGCCCCTACCGGGCGACCGGCAGCGAGATGGTAAAGGTCGTCTCCTTGCCCAACTCGCTCTGCACTGCAATCGTGCCCTGGTGCTCTTTGATGATCCCGTAACTGATCGCTAATCCCAACCCGACGCCATGCCCGGTCTCTTTGGTGGTAAAAAAGGGATCAAAGATGTGCTCCATATTCTCTTCGCTGATCCCGCGGCCGGTGTCCGCAAATATCACCTGAACGAACCCGTCGGCTTGCTCCGCATCGAAGCGAGTTGACAGTGACAGCCGCCCGCCGCTCTCCATCGCTTCGGCGGCATTGACCATCATGTTGATAAACACCTGCTGAATCTGCGAAGGGTCAACGACGACCGGCGGCAAGCCATCTTGCAGGTCTTGGACGAGTTCGATATTCTGAAATGACGCTTGATCTTCGACCAAAGCGACGCACTCGCGCAAGACTTTGTTGACGCCCGAGGGCAGCCGGTTGGGCGTTCTCTGCCGCGAAAAGTCCAACAGCCCGCGAATAATGTTTCTGGAGCGGTCGGCCTGGCTGACGATCTTTTGAATGAACGGCCTCGACGGGTCAGGGTCGGGCAGTCTCTCCAGAAGCAAACGAGAATAGGTGACAATCCCCTGCAAGGGGTTGTTGAGTTCATGCGCCACGTTCGCCGCCAGTTGGCCGATGAGCGCCAGCCGCTCGGACTCTATGATCTTTTTCATGGCGAACTGTTTCAGCTTCTCATCACGGTCTTGCAGCGCTGATGCCATCGTATTAAAAGCGTCCGAGAGATCCTTCAATTCATCGCGAGACCTGACGTTGGCCCGGACATCCAGGTTGCCATGCGTGATGGATTCCGAGACCGATACCAGTTGTTGGATGCCTCCCGAAAGCCGGCGGGAAACATAGTAGGACAGCGCTACCGACACAAGCACGCCGACGAGCGCGATGACCAGGAACACCAAAACGGTTTGCGTCCTGATGTCCACGTATTTTTGTTCCAAGACTCCAACGTACAAAATACCGACTATTTCGTTGTTAATGTTCCGGATCGGCTCGTAGGCCGTGATATACCAGGCATTCACCACAAAGGCTCGCCCTATCCAGGGCTGGCCGGCTCCGACGACTTGGTTGTAAACATCCTCCGCAACGCGCGTGCCGACGGCTCTCGTTCCATCCAGGTTTCTGACGTTCGTCGAAATCCGCACGTCGTCCTGAAAAATCGTCGCCGTCCCCAGTTGTTTGCCGTCATATTGCACATCTTGAAAAACGGTCTGCTTGATCTTGTCAACGATCTCAAAATTCCGATTCAGCAGCACGCCGCCATATAGAACGCCAATCAGATTATTTTCATCGTCCAAGACGGGAGCTGCGGCCTTGAGCAGCATGCCGGACGTCTCTTCCGTTTCCGGCCTGACCCGAGCCCTGGGCGTCTCGATAAACTTGAAAAAGGCCTGCCCGACCAGCGCAGGTGACTCTCTTTGTAAATCTTGGGCGGAGACGATGGACGCTGCCACGACAGCTTCTTTTCGTCCAAGCACCGCTCTGACCAGGTCATCCTGGCTTTTGTCATCGCCCACGTGGCCCGCGTTGGCGGCTCGCGCAAAAACAGTGCCAGTGCGGTCGGTGACGGTCAATAGGTCGAGTCCTTCTTTGTGCGCTACCTGCGCCACTACTTCGGCGGCTTGTTGAGCCTTGCCTGACAACAAAGCATCTTTTAAGAGGAATTTGTCCGCCGTCAACCGAACCACATCGTTGGTGCGGCCCAGCCGGCTCAGGTAAATCTCTCGAGCCGAATTCAGATCAAGCTGTACCCGCTCTTGAGCTTCTTTGACAACGCGATTGCCGATAAGCTGAATCCCCGCCACGATAAAGACAACGCTGATGATGGCGATGATCAGCAAAAAACTCAGGATGAGCTTGGTCGCGATGGGTACTCGGACCTCGCGTACGCGGGCGAAATCAATTTTGCGCGCCATCTCCCAACATCGCTTCGTGCACGAGCTCGATGAGGTCTTTGACCACCAGGCGATTCTCTTGCCCGGTCGTTTTGACCGCGTCGCGATACATGGTAATGTCCTTTGGACAGGCGACGACAAAAGCCGTCACGCCAGCGAGTGCGACCGCCTCGCGGATGCGCGACTCGCTGGGACGCTCCTTGAGCGTGCCCTCGTCCATCCAGATGCGCCCGCCGCCCGCGCCGCAGCAAAAAGACTGGTCGCCGTGGCGGGGCATCTCGATCAACTCGCAGCCCGTCGCCTGAATCACCCGGCGCGGCGCATCATAAATGCCGTTGTAGCGGCCCAGGTAACACGGATCGTGATACGTCACCTTGTAGCCGAGTTTCTTGCTGAACTTGAGCTTGCCCTCGTCAATCAACTGATCGAGCAGTTCGGCGTAATGCAAAATCGGGTATCGCCCATTGTCATTTGAGGGATACTCGTGCCTGAGGGTGTTGTACGAGTGCGGGTCTGTGGTGACAATCGTCTTGAATTGACTCTTGCCGAACGCCTCCGTGTTCTTTTCCACGAGCATCTCAAACAACCCTTCTTCACCCACCCGGCGCACGTCATTGCCCGCGTTGCGCTCGGCCTCGTACAAAATGCCATAGTCCAGCCCGGCCTTTTGAAAGACCTCGGCCGTCTTGCGGGTGACCTCGGCCAGCCCCGCACTGTACGAGGCGTAATCGCCAACAAACCACAAGTACTCGACCGGTTCTTTACGCGCATCCTTGATTTTGGGCTTGACCGGCTGCGCCCACTTGGCGCGCGCGCGGTCAGACTGGCCGAACGAGTTGCCATAGCGGCCCAGCTTGGCAAGCGTCTCTTGCAGCATGCCGTCCATCCGGCCCTCGTTGACCAGGTAGCGGCGCATGTCCACGATGGCATCCACATGTTCGATCAGCACCGGGCACTCGCGGACGCACGCGCCGCACGTCGTGCACGACCACAGCACGTCGTCCTTGATTGCCTCGCCGACCAACTTGCCGTCTGCGCCGTTGGATTTCGCCAGCGCCGGAGCGTGCTGGTGGAACGTGTCGCGCACGTTGAGGATCAACTGCTTGGGGCTGAGCGGCGTGCCCGCCGCATGGGCCGGGCAGGCCTCCTGGCACCGGCCACATTCAGTGCAGGCATCGCCGTCGAGCAATTGCTTCCACGTCAGGTCACGCAGTGTGCTGACATAGATGGGCTGGCCTTCTTTGTTCTGCGGAACCGGCGCGAGTTTGCCAGTGGGGCGATCCAGCCTGGCAAAAAACGTGTTGAACGCGCTGGTGAGAACGTGCAGCAATGTGCCGACCGGCAGCGTGACCAGCGCCCAGACAACCGTCCCCAGATGGATGAACCAAATCGCCATGTGCCAGCCGGTGAGCGTCTCACTCGATGCGCCCGTCGCCATCCACAGTTGCGCCAACAAAAAGCCGGCCGGCGCCCACCAACCCCACGAGGGTCGCTCGGCAGCCAAACGCAGCGACTCGGTGATCAGCCCGCCCAGAACAATCACAATGATCAGCACGAGCGAAAATGTAAAACGCGAGTCCAGCGTCAACCGGCTCGGCTTTTGGACATAGCGCCGGTACACCGCCATGCCCGCGCCAACCAGAAAGGCCACGGTGAACGTGTCCAGCACGAGCTTGTACACCAAATAGATGCCGCCCTTGAGGAACTTGAACGCCTCCGGGTCGGCGATGGCCTGCTGGTTGCCCAAGAGTTGGAAAAGCTGGAAGAGGTGACCGTCAATCGCGGCGAGCGTCGTGCCGATAAAGAATACAAAGAATGCCCACGCTATCGCCACGTGCATAATGCCCGGGTAGCGCTGGCCCAACACGCGCAATTGAGCGATCCAGTATTTGATGAGCAGGCTCACGCGCTGGCCGGGACGATCCCAACGCACTTCGGGCCGGCCAATCTTCCGCCAGAGCCTGGCATGTTGATAGAAGCGGAAGAACATGACAAACGCAGCCAGGAACATGATGGAATAGACCCACAGGGCCGGATTCCATTCAGCCGGAATACCCCAAAAGTCTGGACGATGTGGCATGATGTTTCCCTCGCGTATCCGATGCATTGGGATGCATCGGCTGCGGGCTTGGGGAGGCCCGCCTGAAAAACTTGCTAGCCGCCTTTGGCGGCTTGAATCTTTTCGATCAACACGGGCACCAGGTCGAGCAGATCGGCCGTCGTGCCATACTGGGCGACATCAAAGATCGGCGCGGCGGGATCCGTGTTGACGGCCACAATCAGCTCGCTGCCGCCGATGCCTTCAGTGTGCTCCGGCGCGCCGCTGATGCCCAGCGCCAGGTACAGCTTGGGCTTGACGCTCTTGCCCGATTTGCCCACCAGGCGGGTCGTCGGCAGCCAGCCCTGATCCACCACCGGGCGAGACCCACATACGGCGCACCCTAGCGCCTGCGCCAGTTCTTCGGCCATTCCAATGTTGTCCTGGATCTGGATGCCGCGCCCGACCGAGACGAGCACCGGCTCCCTGGAAATGTCTACATCGCTCGTGTCCGGCTCGATATAGCTATCAACGGTCACGCGCAGACCCTCGAGCGACGGAGCCATCACCTGCGTTACCTGTGGCGCTTGCGCGCTCTGGCCCTGCTCCGGTTTATATCCGCCGGGCACCATCATCACCAACGCCGATGGGCCGGGCAGATCGCCTTCGGCCATGATCTTGCCGCCGCAGGTCTGGCTGACAAACTTGAGCGCATCGCCTTCTGCGCCCATACTCCGGCACGAGCTGACCAGCGGCCACGCCAATCGCGCGGCCAGCCACGCTGCCACATCGCCGCCCATCGAAGTATCGCCCAGCAGCGCCGCGCGCGGAGCCTGCTCACGTAGCAGGCCATCCAAAACAGTTTGATAGGCCGCCGAAGTGAAATCGGATAACGCCGGATGTTCGACGTACAACACGCGGTCGGCGGCCAGATTGTCCGCCAGCCCGGCTGCATTATTCCCTAGCAACACTGCCACAACCTGGCCGCCGGTCGCCTGGGCCATCACACGCGCCGCCGCCAGCATCACGTAAGAAATATCAGCGACCTTGCCGCGCAAGTGCTCGACGATAACAAAAACGTCCTGGCTCATTCATGTCCTCCCGCACTCGTTTGTAGTCGCGACTCTGGTCGCGCTTGGACGGCTCAAGCCGTCACTACAAACACAGGCTTATAGCACGCCCTGCTCTTTGAATAGGGCGACCAGCCGATCGGCAACCTCATCCACATCCCCTTCAATCATCGTGGCGTGCGCGCCTGTCTCCGGCTTGAACATGCGGCTTACCGTCGCCCCGTTGCCTGTATCAAGATCGCCAGCGGGCCGAGCTTCAAGCTTGGCCGTCTTGCTCACCTGGCGGACTTTGCTGATGGGAACATAGCGCGGCGGCTTTTCGGCGGCCTGAATGCCCAGCACCGCCGGCAACTTGACTTGCATCTGGGCAATGAGTCCGCCCGCGTATTCTTTGCGCACCTTGACGCCGTCGCCCGTGGGCGTCACGCCGGAGACGTAACCCACATAAGCCATGCCCAGTTGCGCGGCCAGACGCGGCCCGACTGATCCGTC
>CAYGWJ010000191.1:0-3979 GCA_964353405.1 uncultured Anaerolineae bacterium | reverse complement strand
GACGATTGATAACGGCGGGGCCAAGTTCGTGGGCGATGGCGCCGACAGGCGCCTCGAAGTCACCTACAAGATCAAGAAGGGCTGGCGCTGGACGGATGGCACCCCGGTCACATCCAAGGACGCGGTCTATCAGTGGAAGCTCATCATGGATCCAGACTTTGAAGTGGCCGACCGCACCTTCTATGAAAAGCTGTTCGACGTGGTGGCCGTGGACGACAGTACCATCGTCTACAAGTTCTTGAGCAATGCCCAGGCCAAGCAGGCCGAGGCGGGCACGCTCAAGGGCAACGTTGACTTTGCCAAGTTCAAGGATGACTATGCAGCGAACGCCTTTTCCGGTACGGGCGGCCCGGTGGTTGACCCGCAGTACTGGTACGCAGGCGGTTGGTGGCCTTCACACATCCTGTCCAAGACCCCGGCCAAGGATCAAGCCAAGAGCGACTTTGCCAAGAAACCCGTCGGCGATGGCGCTTACGTGGTCAAGGAATGGAAGCAGGGCCAGGAAATTGACCTGGAAAAGAGCGACAAGCCCTTCCCGCTGGGCGATCCCAAGATCAAGACCATCGTCTTCCGTTTCTTTGGCGAGACCAAGGCCGTCATCGCCGCGCTGCAAAAGGGTGAGATTGACGGCGTCACCTCTGTCGCCGGCCTGACCCCCAGCGACGCGCCCGATCTGGACAAGATCGCTGCGGCCGGCTTGTACAAGGTCGCGTACGATCCCGAGTACTCCTGGGAGCACATTGACATCAACACGACCAAGTTCCCGCTCGACGATCTCAAGGTCCGCCAGGCGCTCTACTATGCCATTGACAAAAAGGCCCTGATTGACACGCTGTACTATGGCAAGTACGTTGCGGCCGAACTGCCCGGCGCGGTGCTCCCGACCAATAGCTGGGCCTACACCAAAGATTATACGCCCTATCCTTTCGACAAGGCCAAGGCTTCTGCGCTGCTCAAGGAAGCCGGCTGGGACTGCACGGCGATCCCCTGCACCAAGAAGGTCGGCAACGACACCAAGAAACTGGAAATCACGCTCATGACGACCGACCGCGCCGACCGCCAAAAGCTGGCGCAAGTGATTCAGTCAATGTGGAAGGCCGTCAACGTGGGCGTCAACATCCAGTTCCTGTATGGGCGCGGCCTGTTCGCCACCTGCTCGGCGGGCGGCCCGCTCTACTGCCGCACCTTTGATGCCGCGATCTACACCTGGGTCGGCGGCGACGATCCGCAGTTCATGGGCCTCTACAACTGCGCCGGGGTCCCGACCAAGGAAAACGGCTGGGTCGGCCAGAACAACCCCGGCTGGTGCAACAAGGATGCCGACGAAGCCTTGAAGCAGTCCGAGACGAACGCGGAGGTGACCGTCTCGCGCGAAAAGCGCAAGCCGTTCATCTATACGTTCTTCAAGGCCTGGACGGCCGAAGTGCCCGTCATCCCGCTGTTCGTCAACAGCGTGCCCAAGGTGTACCGCACAGGCTTTAAGAACTATTACTGCGGCCCAACCCAGTATGCGGCGTGCGGTTGGAACGCGTATACGTGGGAGTTGAGCAAATAGCTCTCCGGGACCTGACAGGTCTCGCGAAGCGAACCTGTCAGGTTTGACTCTCTGACCTGTTAGCTGCCAGGACGCGGCGTGTGGCGCGCGTCCTGGCAGCCAATTTGCAGGAACTTGTGGTTGCTGATGTTCACACCCCGTGAAACGTGAAACGTAAAACGTGAAGCGCGCCTTTCGTTTCACGTTTTACGTTTCGCGTCCCGCGCCTGCAGCCTGATTCTGGAAGCGAAATCTACTTTCGGCAGGCTGCCCAGGAGGACAGGTATGACCAGTTTCATCATCCGGCGGGTCATTCAATCGTTCATCTTGCTGTTTTTCATCTCGATGTTGATCTATGTGGTGATTAACATCGTCCCCGGCGGGCCTTTTGACATGCTCAAACTCTCCAATCCGCGCATCAGCCAATCGCACATTGATCGGCTGAATGCACTGCTCGATCTGGACAAGCCTTTGCTGCCCGGGCAGTACTGCCCCAAAGTTTCCGGTGTGCAACAGCCCTGCCGTTTTGACGGGGGGCGCTATTTTCGCTGGCTGGCCAAAGTCGTGCGCGGCGACTGGGGGCAGTCGTGGACGATGCAGACGGGCACGCCGGTGCTGACTATGATCTGGGGCCGCCTGGGTTATACGGTGCTGTTGATGGGCATCTCGACCTTTCTGGCGATTGCGATTGCAGTGCCGATCGGCATCTATTCCGCCGTCAAGCAGTATTCGCTCATGGACTATGTGGCGACCGCGCTGGCGTTCTTTGGCCAGTCTATGCCGACCTTTTGGACGGGGCTGATGGCCATGTCAATCTTTGCCGTAGCCCTGGGTTGGTTCCCCACCAGCGGCGTTCGAACGGCGGGTGCTCCGGGCGATATCGTCGAGGCTATCGCGCGCATCTTTTCATTTGGACGAGCATATCCCGACCTGGCCGGCAAAGAGTGGCGATCCATCCTCGATGGTCTGCAGCATATCGCCTTGCCCGCGCTCGTGTTGACCTATTTCAACATGGCGGGCTGGGTGCGCTATACGCGCACCTCCATGCTCGAAGTGCTGCGGCAAGACTATATGCGCACGGCACGCGCCAAGGGTTTGCGCGAGAACGTCGTCATCCTCAAGCACGGCCTGCGCAACGCGTTGATTCCGCTCATTACGATCCTGGCTCTGACGCTGCCGGGGTTGTTCGCCGGAGCCATCATCACCGAGACGATCTTTTCCTGGCCGGGCATGGGCCGCATGCAGATTGACGCTATTGCGAATGTGGACTGGCCGGTTGTGCAGGGGCTGCTGGTCATTGAAGCTTTCCTGGTCGTCTTTTCCAACCTGTTGGCCGATGTCATGTATGCCGTCGTAGACCCGCGCATCCAGTACAGTTAGAGCGAGTTCCTTTTGAGTGTACGGGCTGGATTCGAGGCTTTAGCCGGAATTGCCTCAAGGCTCGAATCCAGTTGACCGTACATGCAATCGGAAACCGCTCTCACTCGCAGGGTGGCGCGCCTCGCATGGCGCTGCTTCCGGCTAAAGCTGGATGGCGCATGGGAATGCGCTCGCTACGGATTCTCAGGAGTGTGATATGTCCGCAACAACTGCCGACGCGCTAAAACTAGAACCGGTCGCCACCGAAAAACCGATCGGGCAGTGGGGCCTGGCCTGGCGGCGACTGCGCCGTCACAAGCTGGCGATGCTGGGGCTGACCCTGATGGTCGTCGTCGTGATTGCCAGCCTGGCCGCCCAATTGGTCGCTCCGTATGGTTTCGAAGACATAGACCTGCGGCGACCCTATGCGCCTTTCTTTACCCCCGGCGAGCCAGGCCGGCCGGTGCACGTGTTGGGCACCGATGCCCTGGGGCGTGACATTGCCTCGCGGCTGCTGTATGCCGGCCGCTATTCGCTGCTGGTGGCGCTTGTCGTCACGCTCTTGACCATCATCGTGGGGACGACCCTCGGCGCCGTGGCCGGCGCGTTCGGCGGCTGGACGGATACACTTTTGATGCGCTTTACCGATCTGATGCTGACACTCCCTCAACTGCCTTTGCTGTTGATTCTTTCCAGCAGCCTGCGGCAGTTTGTATCGCTGCAAAATCTCTTGGGCTCGAACCTGAGCGTCATCATCGTCATCTTTGTGCTGGTGATCTTTGGGTGGATGGGGGAAGCGCGGCTGGTGCGTGGGAGTGTGCTGAGTCTGCGCAGCCAGGACTTTATCTCGGCCTGCCGCGCGCTGGGCGCGGGCGAAGGGCGCATCATCTTTCAGCACCTGGTGCCCAACTCGCTCGCGCCGATCATTGTGGCGGCCACGCTGGGTTTCGGCGGCGTGATTATTACCGAATCGGCGCTGTCGTTCCTGGGCTTTGGCGTGATGCCGCCCACGCCCACCTGGGGCAACATGCTCAACGAGGCGCGCGGCGCGCCGCTCGAGTACCTGTTCACGCAGACGCTCTCGCC
>CAYGWJ010000190.1:0-4596 GCA_964353405.1 uncultured Anaerolineae bacterium | reverse complement strand
CGATGCCGGTCGCCGCGCCGGGCGAAGCGTTGAGGCCCTTGGCCAGCAGCTTGCCTTCCTTGGCGGCCTGGTGCATGGCGGCCAAGTCAAAGCGAGGCAAGAGCAGCAGGTTGATCTGGCTGGCCTCGACGCGCTGAAGTGCCTCTTCCTTGCTGATGAGGCCCTCGCGCGCCATTTCCACCGCGATCTTGACGGCGGCTTGCGCGGTGCGCTTGCCGGAGCGGGTCTGGAGCATGTAGAGCTTGCCGTGCTCGATGGTGAACTCCATGTCCTGTACATCTCGATAGTGCTGTTCGAGCATGTCGCAGATTTGGACGAATTGATCAAACGCTTCCGGCATCTCGTCCTTCAGCTCGACGATCTTGCGCGGTGTGCGGACACCTGCCACCACGTCTTCTCCCTGCGCATTCAGCAGATACTCGCCGTAGAGGGTCTTTTCGCCGGTGGCCGGGTCGCGTGTGAAAGCAACGCCTGTGCCCGAGTCATCGCCCATGTTGCCGAACACCATCGTCACGACGTTGACCGCCGTGCCAAGCGTGTGCGGAATCTTGTTATAGTTGCGGTAATCCACCGCGCGCTTGCCGAACCACGAAGAAAACACCGCTTCGGTGGCCTGGCGCAGTTGCTCGTATGGATCATCGGGGAATTCCTGGCCGAGTTCCTTGAGGTAGAGCGCTTTGTCATCGGCGACGACCTTTTGGAGCAGCTTGGTCGTGAGGTCGGTGTCCTTCTTGCCGAGAGTACGCGCCTTGTGCTTGTCCAGGATGTGCTCAAACTTTTCGCCTTCGATGCCCTTGACGATCCGCCCAAACATCTGGATCAGGCGGCGGTACGCATCCAACGCGAATCGCTCGTTGCCGGTGAGCGCGGCGATGCCTTGCAGCGTCGTCGGGTTCAGGCCCACGTTGAGCACCGTGTCCATCATGCCGGGCATGGAGAACTTGGCGCCAGAGCGAACGGAAACGAGCAGGGGATTGTTGGGATCACCGAACTTTTTACCGGTCGCTTCTTCGACCTTCCTGAGCGCCTCCAGAGTTTGATCCCACAGCCCTTCGGGGAACTGCTTACCGGCGTCAAAGTAAGCATTGCAGGCTTCGGTGGTGATGGTGAAGCCGGGCGGCACAGGCAGTTCAGCACGCGTCATCTCGGCGAGGCCCGCGCCTTTGCCGCCGAGCAAGTCACGCATGTCCTTGTTGCCTTCTTCAAAGAGATATACCCACTTGGTCATGCTAACCACTCCTTGTCGTTGATCTTGCGCGTCTGGGCGCATAAAGTTTTCACGGTTGCCAGCGGCACATTATAGCCGTGTCATTCCTTGCATGCAAATCTAGACCGGGCAGATTTCCGAACTCTGACAGGTCTCTTGGGGCTAGAATCCTTCCACTTTGCTCAAGTCTACGATGCCTTGTGGCAGCGCGGCGATGCGTTGAAGCAGTGCGAGCCGAGTTTCGCGCACGGCCTGATCGTCAGCCATCACCAGCACATCCACAAAGAACTTGCTGATGACAGGGGCGAGGGGCATGAACGCCGTAAAGAATTCATCCACGCTGTTCTGCGGGCCGATGCGCGCTGCGATAGACTGATAGACCTGGTACAACGCCTGTGTGGTGGCGTCCTGATCGCGGCTGATGTCGAGCGGGAACACTTGCGTGAACTCGCGCGTGATGCGGACACAGCGGGCAAAGTTGGACAGCACATCGTTCCAGTCGGGCCGCGCGGCCCAGGCCGAGAGTTGCTCGACAGTCTGCCTGGCGCGGAACGGGTCGTCGCCGCGTGCAGAGAGCGCCGCTTCGACCAGGTCATAGCGCCAGCCCTGGTCGCCCAACAACACGCGCGACCGGCCTACGATAAAGTCGTGTGCTTGCGTAAGAGTCTCATCGCGGACGGGCACAGGCTGGAACTCGGCGGCGGCCTCGAGCAATTCGCGCAGCGAGAGCGAGAGTCGCCTTTCTATTAACACTTGGACTATGCCCAGTGCCGCGCGCCGCAGCGCAAAGGGATCCGCCGAGCCGGTCGGGATAAGATTGACGGCGAACAAGCCCACCAGGCTATCCAGCTTGTCGGCCAGCCCCACGACGATGCCGGGCAGGCTCTCCGGCAGCTTGTCGCCCGCGTAACGTGGCAGATAGTGCTCAAAGATGGCGTTGGCGACTTTACCGGCTTCGCCTTGACGCAGCGCATACTCGCGGCCCATCACGCCTTGCAGGCTAGTGATTTCGACCACCATCTGCGTTGCCAGGTCGGCTTTGCACAGGTGAGCCGCGCGCTGGGCGAATTGCAGCCCAGGTCCGCTCAAGTTCAGCATCCCCGCGATGCGGGGCGTGAGCTGCTCGATACGCTGCACCTTATCCAGCACCGAGCCGAGCTTTTTTTGGAAGGTGAGCGTGCCCAGTCGCGGCAGGAATTCTTCCAGTTTTCTTTGCACATCGTGTCGAACAAAATAGTTCGCGTCGGCAAAGCGAGCGCGCAACACGCCTTCGTTGCCATGGGTGACGATGTTCAGGTTTTCCAGTGGCCCGTTGCGCACTGCAATGAAATGTGGTTGAAGATCAGCCGCTGACGGCTGAACCACCGGGAAATATCGCTGGTGCTTGCGCATGACGGTGACGAGCACATCGCGCGGCACAGAGAGGTACTCGGGTTCAAAATTGCCGAGCAGGGCCGTGGGCTGTTCGACGAGATTGGTCACTTCGTCGAGCAAGCCGGGATCTACCGGCACGGCTCCGCCCACGGACTCGGCTAGTTGGTCTATCTGCGCCTTGATCGTGACGCGCCGCTCGCCCATGTCCAGGATGATGCCGTGCGATTTCACCAGGTCGAGGTACGCATCGGCGTTGGCGACTTGCACTTGCGGTGAGCCACTGGCGCGCGTGCCGCATGTCACGTTGCCACTCATCACGCCGGCGTACTCGAACGGGATGACGTGCTCGCCCAACAAAGCTGTCAACCAGCGAATCGGACGGCTAAAGACGACGTTGGTCGAGTTCCAGCGCATAGCCTTTTCAAACTTGAGCGCAGCGATCAGGTCGGGCAAGAGCGAGGCCAATACCTCTGGTGTGGGTTTGCCTTCTTCGCGCTTGATGGCGACGACGTAATCGCCGCCCTCGAGCTGGCGCACTTGCAGACTGCTGACCGGCACCTTTTGCCCGCGTGCGAACCCCTCGGCGGCTTTAGTCGGAGCGCCGGCCGCATCGAACGCGATCCTGGCTGCCGGGCCTTTGACGACCTGCTCGAGTGAATGCTGGCGCGGCGCCAGATCACGCACGAGCACAACCAGTCGTCGCGGTGTGCCATAGACGTCGAGCGCGCCGCGATCGAGCCGTGCGTCATCCAGCAGCTTGGGCGCAAGTTCTTGCAGTTGCTGGAGCGCCGAGGTCAAGTCGCCAGCAGGCAACTCTTCCACGCCGATTTCTAGCAGTAAGGATGAAGGATGAAGGATGGAGGATGAAAAGGCATGCGGTCTTGCTTCAGCCTTCATCCCTCCGCCTTCGTCCTTCAAGAAGGGATATTCCTCTCGCTGCCGTTGCTCCAAATACGCCGAGGCCACCTGGCGTGAAAGGTCGCGCATCTTGGCAAAGTATCCGGCGCGTTCCGTCACGCCAATCGCGCCGCGCGAATCGAGCACGTTGAACGTGTGACTGCATCTCAAAACGTAATCGTGCGCAGGAATGACCAGTGGCGGCTCGTGGCTTAGGCAAGTGCGCGCTTCGGCTTCATAGAGCTTGTACATTTCGGTCAGCCGCTCGACGTCGGCGGCTTTAAAGTCATATACACAGTGTTCCACTTCAGGCGTCTTGTACACATCGCCGTAAGTACGACCGCCGCCCCAATCAATCTCCCACACGCTGCGCTTGTCCTGCAAAAACATCACGATGCGTTCGAGTCCATAGGTCAACTCGACCGCAACCGGATCCAGCGGCAGGCCACCCGCTTGCTGAAAGTAGGTGAACTGGGTGATCTCGAGTCCATCGCACCAGACTTCCCAGCCCAGGCCCCACGAGCCGAGCGCGGGTGACTCCCAGTTGTCTTCGACAAAGCGGATGTCGTGCTGGCGGCGATCAATGCCGATAGCTTCCAGGCTTTGCAAATAGAGTTCCTGTGGATTGCCGGGATCAGGCTTCAAGATGACCTGCAGTTGCGTGTGCATCTGCATCCGGTTGGGGTTTTCGGCGTAGCGTCCATCGTCCGGGCGATAGCTTGGCTCGACGTAGCACACGTTCCATGGCTCCGGCCCCAGCACGCGCAGCGTTGTCGCCGGGTTGGCGGTGCCTGCGCCGACTTTTTCGCTGTAGGGCTGCCAGATCACGCAGCCGTTCTCGGCCCAGAATTCCTGAAAGCAAAGTATGACTTGTTGGAAAGAGAGTGGTTTGGACATCAGATTCCTTGTTGACCTTTAGCCGACGCTCTCTAATCGGAGCGTCCGCAAGAACTCGACTGACTTGAGATTGCGTTCCAGGATGTAGGTGATATATCGCTGCATGGTTTGCTCGACTTGGCTCGCGACGAGCGGGCGCAGGTTGAGCGTTGCAAACGCAGGCCACTCGACCCGCGCCGCGTGACGCAGTACCTTGAGCGCGGACAGCGACAGCGGCGAAG
>CAYGWJ010000189.1:0-11260 GCA_964353405.1 uncultured Anaerolineae bacterium | reverse complement strand
AGAAGAAATGGGTGACTGACTGGATCGAACGAGGCGTGCAAGAGGGCGCCGCCCTGGTTCTCGACGGCCGGAACGTGAAGTGCCCTGGCTATGAGGGCGGGTTCTTCGTGGGGGCGACCATCTTCGACCACGTGACGCCCGAGATGCGGGTGGGCATCGACGAGATTTTTGGCCCGGTCCTGTGCATCAAGCGGGTGAAAGACTTCGAGGAGGGACTGGCGATAGCCAATGCCAGCGAATTCGCCAACGGTTCTTCGATCTTCACGCAGAGCGGTTACTACGCCCGCGAATTCGCCCGGCGGACGCATGCGGGCATGGTCGGCATTAACGTGGGCATCCCCGTCCCGGTGTCAGGTTTCCCCTTCTGCGGTCATAAGAACTCGTTCTTCGGGGACCTGCACGTCATGGGCACCGACGGGGTGCGGTTCTTTACAGAGTTGAAGAACGTCACGGCGCATTGGTTCTCCGAAGAAGAGGCGCGCGAGGCCAAGGTGGTCAACACGTGGGACGGCACGATTTCCATGCCAAACCGGTAAGTTTGGAGATGAGCTAAAAATAGTCCGAGCCATTTACAACTCCGCAGCTTTCAGGTTGCGGAGTTGTAAATGAGACGGCGAGTTGGTTAGAGACTGCTGTATATTGGCTGGCGCTGTGAAGCAAACCTCCTCAGAACTGATTCAGGCCTTTGAGCCTGGCGCGCAGAGCGGCTACTTGTTGGGTCAGTTACTTCGCTTTGGGCGCCTGTTGCGCGTGATGGGCGTGGAGACAAGCCTGCGCCAAATGCTTGATCTGGTAGAGGCGCTGGAGTATGTGTCTATCGCCGATCGACTTGACTTTTACTGTGCCACCCGAGCGCTACTCGTCACCCGCCGCGAGGATCTGCTCGTCTTTGACCAGGCCTTTGCCATCTTCTGGAACATGCGGGAAGGCGCAGCCATTAAACCGCCGGGCCGCGCCAAGGAGCCTGAAGCCAGACCCCCGCTGAAGCAGGCTCGCTTGCCTCGGTCTGAAAGCCCGGCGGCTTCGATCAACCGGCCAGGGGGGAAAGCCGAGCCAATCCCCGACCGAGACGCGGGCGATACCCAGGATACCGAGGCGCCGATCGCAAAGATCGCTTACTACAGCCCCATCGAAGTCAATCGCCAGAAAGACTTTCGCGAGATGACGTGGGAGGAAGTCCAGGCTGCCAGACAGGCGATGGCGGCGATGGAATGGAGGCTGGGTATGCGCCGGACACGGCGCTACCGGCGCGGCCGCCAGGGCCGGCTTTATCTGCGCCGGGTGATGCGCGATAACCTGCGCTATGGCGGCGAGGTGCTCACCCTGGCCTATCGTACTCATGTCTTTCACCCCCGCCCCTTGGTGGTCTTGTGCGACATCAGTGGCTCAATGGAGCGTTATTCGCGCATGCTGCTGCACTTTATCCACGCGCTGACGCACCACTGGACCGGCGTGGACGTGGAGGCCTTTGCCTTTGGCACGCGGCTGACGCGCATGACCCATCACTTGCGCCACAAAGATGTGGATGAGTCGCTGGACGAGCTGGGCAAACGTGTGAAGGATTGGTCGGGCGGCACCCGCATTGGCGAGGCCATCAAGTTCTTCAACTTCAAATGGGCCCGCCGCGTGTTGGGGCGAGGCGCCGTGGTGCTGATCATCAGCGACGGGTGGGACCGGGGCGACAGCCAACTGCTGGCGCTCGAGATGGCCCGCCTGCAGCGCGCCGCCTATCGGGTGATGTGGCTCAACCCCTTGCTGGGCACCCCCGGCTATCAGCCGAGCCAGCATGGCATGACCGCCGCTATGCCTTTCGTGGACGACTTTTTGCCCGGCGGCAACCTCGCTAACCTTGAGCAATTGGCCAAGATACTTTCCTCGATCGCCATGCACCGGCCGGAGCGCAGGCAAAATGCCCGCGTGTCGCGGTTGGCGGAGCTCAACTCCCAAACCGTTCTCTTCGAATCGCGAGCCGCCCGGACCAGGGCCACCCTGCCCCCGGTCCCCTCCGCGGGTGGATGATGAGACTTGCCAATCATAGTGGGCGGCACGCCCGTGACGGAGACGTGTGCCAGGCAGATTGGCGTGGATGCTTATGCGCCGGATGCGGCCACTGTCGTTGACGCAGCGCGCAGCCTGGCGGCGTGAGATCCTGACCGTGCCAAAAGAGCGTCCCACTGATTCTCAAGCGATTCCGGCCCAAGGAGCGGCGTGGACGCATCGGGCAGGGTCTGCTGGAAAATGGAAACCAACTCGGGCCTCACCACAATGACCGCGAGCCTGAACTGTCCATCGCGCAACACGTCAAGCGCATTGACCCAGCCCTGGCCGCGTTCCAATTCCAACGGCCCAAGCTCATCCACCACGAGAACATCGCACGGGCAGGCGGTATTCAGGTGGTCAGCTCCCCACACGACTGCACTCGGATCAAAGCGAAAGGCCAAAGTGCGCAACCCGCCCGGCAGTTGATCAGCCTCGGCCAGCGCGCGGCGTTCGCCGCTCCTCACATCGAGCACATCAATGCCGACTTTGCGCCCAGCCTGGAAACGAGCTGGCGAGATGAGGCCCGCGCAATTCAATCCACGTTGACGCGCCCGCTCAATCAATCTCAGGCAGGCGGTTGTCTTGCCGCTGCCGCGCGGCCCGCTCACAATGACAAGTTGTCTCTCCATCTCAAGCCTTGCCGCGCATCACCGCAATGATCTGGCCGACAATGCTCACAGCAATTTCCTCCGGCGTCTCGGCCCCAATCTCTAACCCGATGGGCGCATGAATGCGATCCAGCACGGCCTGCTCGACGCCCTGTGCTCTCATCGCTTCAAACACGCGTCCCGTCTTGCGGCGGCTGCCAATCATGCCGATATAGGCAGCGGGTGAGTGAATCACCACGCCCAGCGTTTCGGTGTCTTGCACATGTCCGCGCGTGACAATGGTGATATAGGTCTGCCGGGTGACAGGGTATTGGCGCAGCGACTGCACTATATCGCCGACCAGAATTCGTGCGGCGCGCGGAAAGCGTTGTTGATTTGCATATTCAGGGCGATGATCCAGGACGATACAATCCATTCCGAGAAACGCGCCGAGTTCTGCGACGGCCTGTCCCACGTGCCCCGCGCCAACGATAAGCAATTCCCTCGCCGGGCCGAGGACATCTATGAATACATCGTTCTCGCCGCCGCAAATCCCCACGCCGCCCTCCTCGGTCTCGCGATAGGTATAGTGTGTCATGCGCGGCTGGCCCGCTTCAATCGCAGCCAGCGCTTCCTGGATGACGCGCCCTTCCATCTCACCGCCGCCAATCGTACCCTTGATCGTCCCGTCGCGAAAGACAAGCATCTTGGAGCCGGTCGCGCGAGGCGTCGAGCCTTGCGCGCGGACAATCGTCGCCAGCGCAACCGTTTCACCCTTGCGAGTCACTTTGAGCGCCACTTCGAGCAGTTGTCTCATCGTTCGCCTCGCAGATGAATCAATATGGCTTCCAGCACACCGCCGCCGATGGCGAGCGCCTTGTCCGAGATGGTGCAACAATGGTCGGGCGCAGCGCGGGGATCAACATCGCCAATCTTGAGTCCGGCCTGCACCGGCACGCCATCGTGAATCAGCCCGCGCAAGACGCCCGCAATGGGCGCAGGCACGGGCGCTTGTCCAACTCGACCAACGACGTCGCCTGCATTGACAACCGCCCCAATGTCCAGCCGATGTTCGAACACGCCGTCGGCCGGCGCATAAATGACGCGCTCGCGGCCAAAGCCGGAAATGTCGCCCGGCACACCCGTGTCGGGCTGGGCAGAACCGCTCCACAACACACGCCCGAGGTAATGTCCCCGATTCGTTTCCACCACTGCGTGAGCATCTTGACCGACTACAAAGCCCGGCCCCAGTCCAACGACAAAAGGCGCGTCGGTGAGGCGCGTTCCGACGTTGCGTTTGGCTAGAGTCGCATCTACCAACACGGTCGGCTTGACGGCGGCGACACATTCTTCATTGCAGCCCGTCACGATAGGGATCACGTGCGCCCTCAACCCCACAACACCACTCGCCGCCCGGCCACCTGCACCACCTGCACGGAGACGCCATACGTGTCCGTGAGTCTCTCGGTGGTCAGAACCTGGTCGAGCGTGCCCGCGTGATACGTGTACTCGCGTTTCATCAACACGAGATGAGTGGCAACCGAAGCGGCGACATCGGGTTCATGTGTGGTGAGCACGATCGTCACTCCCTGCGCGGCAAGTTGCTGCAACAGACCCAGCAAGCGGCTCTTGTTGCCCAGGTCGAGGTGCGAGGTTGGCTCGTCGAGCAATAGCAACCTGGGCTGTTGAGCCAGCGCGCGCGCCAACAGCACCAACTGTCGCTCGCCGCCACTCAACCTGGTGATGGCGCGCTTTTCCAATCCGCTCAGCCCGACCCGCTCGACGGCTTGTTGCGCGATGAGACAATCCTGCTCGTCCGGCATTTCGAGCGGCTTGAGGTACGGCGCACGCCCGAGCAAGACATACTCGATCACCGAATAGTCAAACGGCATGTGCTCACTCTGCGGCACCAGGGCCATCCATTGCCCCAGTTCATGCCGCGAATAACTGCCCAGCGGCTTGCCAGCCAGCCAGACCTGGCCCGCCTCCGGCTTGAGCCAGCCCAGCGCCAGATGCAAGAGCGTCGTCTTGCCCACGCCGTTGGGGCCTAGAATCGCCGTGATGGTGCCCGGCTGAATTTCCAACGCAAGTTGGCGCAGCACCGGTCCGTTGCGCGGCTGATAACGGAAAGCAATGTCCTGAAAAGCCAGCAAAGTGTTCATCGTTGCACGCGGACGTTTTGCGTCATCAGCAGACCGATAAAGAACAGCGCGCCAAGCAGCGAGGTCAAAACGCCGAGCGGAATTTCTCCGGCAAGCAACGTGCGCGCCAGGTCATCGCAGACCACCGTGAATAGCCCGCCCAGCAGCATGGACGCGGGCAAGTTGTAACGAGTGTCCACGCCAAACATCCGGCGCGCAAAATGCGGCACGATCAGTCCGACCCAGCCCACAATGCCGCTCACCGAGATGACAGCAGCCGTGGCCGCGACCGCCGCGACCAGCAAAACGATCCGCTCACGCCCGGGAGCGACGCCCAACGAGAACGCTACGGCATCCTCGAGCGAGAGCAGATTCAGCCGCCAGCGCATCAGATACATCACGACCAATCCCATCACGACCAAAGGCAAAATCGCGCGGGCCTGCGGCCATGTGATGGACGACAACGCACCCAACAGCCAGTAAGTCAAGTCGGGCAACTGGCGCAACGGGTCTGCCAGATATTTGAGCACGCCTACGCCGGACGAGAACAGCGCCGAGACGGCAATGCCCGCCAGTACCAATCGCAACACCATGCCGCCAAAACGCGCCCGGCGCGCAAGGAGATAAGAAAGCATCAGGCCTGCGAAAGCAAACACAATAGCCGAACTTTGCACCAGCCACGCCGAGTTGCCCAGAAAAACGATACTGATGGCTGCGCCAAACGCCGCGCCCTGCGACACGCCCAGAAAGCCTGGCTCGACAAGGGGATTGCCAAACATCATTTGCAGGACAGCGCCCGCCGACGCGAGCGACATGCCCAACAACGCCGCCGTCAACACGCGCGGCATGCGCAGGTTCAGCACCAGGCGCTGCGCCAGCTGGTCGCTCGCCAATCGTTCGGGGGAGAGAAACATCAGGCTGGGGTAGCGACCGATGAACAGCGACAGCGCCATCACCAGAACAAGCGCCAGCGCCATCCCGGCCAGCCAGAGGCCGGGCGAGACGGCGCGTGTGGACGCGCGCGGTGCAACGCCGACGGCGCTCAGGGCAAGTCTCCCTTCAAGACAGGCTTGATGATCTTTTGATACGCAGCGTCGTCCAGTTTATACAGCTCGCCGTAAAAAGCCTTGATTTCTTTTTCCATGTCCAGGCCGGAAAAGCGTTCCGGATTCATCTTGGCCGCCAGCCACGTAAAACCCAGAATCCAGCGCGAGTCGGCCTGATCCCAACTGTAATAGTCGGCCGGGAAAGCATACAGTTTGTTCTGCTTGGTGGCGCGCAAAGCCTGCCATTGCGGGTCGGCCTTGAGCTGCTTGACCACGTCACTCGCACTCTTGGTATACGCCACGATGTAAACCTGATCGGCGTCCCACGCGGCGATTTGCTCGAGGTTGACCTTGGTCCAGCCCTGGCCGAGTTGCGCATCCTTCCACGCCGCGCGACCGCCGCCCGCCTGCACCATGAACGTTTGGATATACGACATCGGCGCAACGTTGAACGCGACCTGACCGTCGCGGTCGTTATAGTACAAGAGCAGCACACGTGGCTTTTGGTCTTCCTTCATATCCGCCACGGCTTTGGCAATGCGATCAACGCGTTCCTGATAAAAGGCCGTGATCTGTTTGGCGCGCGCTTCATCCTGAAAAAACTTGCCCAGCGTTGCCACGTCGCTCTTGAATTTGTCGGGCGTCTCTAGATCGAGGTAAATCACTTTGAGACCCAGGTCTTCCAGCGGCTTGCCCAGCTTGTCGGCCATCATCGTCTTGAGGATGACGGCATCCGGCCTGGTCGCCGCTACCGGCTCTACGCCCGTCTGGACTTCGAGGATGGTTTTGTCTTTGTAAGTCGAGTCAATAACGGCGATAAAATCACCGAGGCCCTGATTCGCCTTGCTCAAGGCCACAATGCGTGGCGAGACATTCGGAAACATGTAGACCGCATCGGCCAGCATAATCACAGCTTGACCGACGACGGCGATGCGCTGCGGTGTTTTGTCAAAAGTCACGCTGCGACCCAGCGCATCGGTGACAGAAAAGCCGGCAGGTTTGGGCGCCGCCGTCACCGGTGCGGCCGTCGGCATGGCAGTCGGCGCCGGCGCTGCAACTGGCGCGGCGCACGCAGTCACAACAGCAATGGACATCAGGACAAGCATCAGGCGGAAGACAAGAGATTTCATCGAGTCAACTCCTTGCATCAAGATTTTTCCAAACAACGATCCAGCCACTGAATGGATGCTTCCAACTGTCGCTGGCGAAAATCAAGCACCAATCGCGCAAAATCATCGTCGGTCTCGGACGCGGCGCGCGCCAGCCCCTCGACCCGTTCACGGCAAATCGTTTTTTGATTGGCGACAAATTCCTCGAGGCCGGGCAATTCGAGTAAGCGGAAGTAATAGACACGCGCCAGGAACTCGAAGCGAATGTGGCTGAGATAAGGGGTGGGCTGGTGCAGCCATTCCAGAAAAGCTGTGCGCCCGGGCGCGGTGAGATGATACACTTTGCGCGCGGGGCGATTGGACTGCGGCTCGACCTGGGCCGTCACGAGACCAGTTTCTCCGAGTTGCTTGAGTTGCGCGTAAAGCTGGCTCAAGCCGATGCGCCACACGCGGCCCAACTGGCGGTTAAACTCCTGGTACAGCTCATAGCCGTGTCGCGGATGCGCCATGAGCAGGCCCAGGAGAGCCAAATTGGAAGGTAGGTCAAAATCGCGCGGCATGGCAGAAATCGGCAACAATGAAAGCTATTCAGAATCGGAATATCCAATCAAATTATACCTCATAACACACAACATTGCAATTAGCTTGTGAATCGAGTCTGGTCTGCGCCAACCTTGCGAGATACAGAGTATAATTCGTTCAAGATTTTGACGATGACTGACACTCTACAATCGCTGTCCAATGGGTTTACACTGTGACCAGCGCAGCCAACTATGTGAGGTGAACGTGCCCCCCGAACTTGCAAGTATTGACGAACTGCAGCAGTCGCTCCACGAAAATACCTACGTCGCCGACCGTGCGCTTGCCACCGCGATTTATCTGACACTCAAACTCAACAAGCCGCTTTTGCTCGAAGGCGAAGCCGGCGTGGGCAAAACGCAGGTTGCCAAGACATTGGCCGAGATGCTCCAGCGTCCGCTCATCCGGCTTCAGTGCTACGAAGGGCTGGACGTCAACAGCACCATCTATGAGTGGAACTATACGCGCCAGATGCTTCACATCCGCGCGCTCGAGCTGCAAGGCTGCGCCGATACGGCAGAGCTTGAGCGCGATCTGTTCGGGCCTGACTATCTCATCAAGCGGCCTTTGCTTCAAGCGATTGAACTCACGCAAGACGGCATCGCTCCCGTTCTGCTGATTGACGAGCTCGACCGCGCCGATCAAGAGTTCGAAGCATTTCTGCTGGAACTGCTCAGTGATTTTCAGATCACCATCCCCGAAATCGGCACGATCAAGGCGACCCGACCGCCCGTCGTCGTCATCACGTCCAATCGCACGCGCGAAGTGCACGACGCGCTCAAACGGCGCTGCATCTATCACTGGATTGATTACCCGGCGCCGGAAAAAGAGTATCTCATCGTCACGCTGCGAGTGCCCAGCGCGCCGCAGCGGCTGGCTCGTCAATTGGTCGAGTTTGTCCAGGGCTTGCGCCAAGTCGAACTCTACAAAGTGCCCGGCATTGCGGAGACGCTTGATTGGGCCGAGGCGCTCGTCACGCTCGACGCCCAGGAACTCGATTTGCCCATCATCACCGATACGCTCGGCGTCCTGCTCAAGTATCAAGACGACATTGACTCAGTGAGCAAGGGCCAGCTTGAGCGCATACTCCAGGAAGTGAAAGCGCGCTTGCAGGCTCAAGACCAGGTTGCCATCGCGCAAAAAGCCGCGGACGAGTTTTCAGCTTCTTCCATTTCTACAACTGACCGCTGACCGCACGATGGGCCATCGAGCGCGCAGCGAGAGCAAGTATCCGGAGTGCCGACTTGGCTGCAATTAGCAGGCTAAAGCCTGCACTCCGGATTTTGTGGTTTCTGTTCAAATCGGAGGACAATCAACCTGGACATTCACTTTCCCGTCGAGCTACAAAGACAAATCGAGGCTGCCATCCTCGAAGGCAAATTGGTCAAGGGCCAATTCGTCACGGTTAACGAGTTGGCGACTGTGTGGCCGACCTCGCCAGACGAGATGCGACAGGTGCTGTTGGCCGAATATCGCAAGGGATTGGTCAACGTGCACGGCGAGGATTTTGAAATCATCGGCATCGTCGGCCCGACGCTGGACAGCCTCTTTCAGCACACGAGCAAATCCGGGCTAAAACCATCTTCGGACGTGCGCGCGGCGGTCGTCGTCCCGTGCCCCGAGATGGCGGCGGCCAAGCTCGAGTCGCCCGTCGGCTCACCGGTCTATCGTCTGGAGCGGACGCGCATCGTGGACGACCAGGTGCTGGCAAACCAGGTCAACTATATTCCGTACGAAATTTGTCCCGGCCTGGAACACGATGACATGTCTCATTATTCATTCCAAAAGCTGCTGGAAGGCAAGTATCATACCGTCATTCCCGAAATCAAAGAAGACATCCGCATCGTGCCTGGCAGCGAAAAGGATTTGGAAATCCTCGGCTTGCCCGCGGGGGCGCAAGTGCTCGTCGTCGAGCGGCTATCGTTCAGCGCCAATCACGTCCCGGTGGTGTGGGCCGACATTCACATCCGCACCGACCGGTTTCACTATGTCGAAAAGCTCTGGCCGAGTGCGGCGGGGTTGTTGAGGGAGCGGCAAGAGACCGCCTATCGCGAAATGGCGCAAGACACAGCCCGTGAAGCGGAAGCTCTGGAATGGACGGAAGCCACCTTCGGAGACGTGCGCGATGAAGCGCAGTAAGAGCGTATTCGAAAACCTGTCACCCTGAGTGGAGCGAAGGGTCTCTGCGCCAGGGCAAAGAGATTCTTCACTGCGTTCAGAATGACAATACAACGGCTCTACCCTTTTCGTTTCACTTGTGGTACAGTAATCTCAGTGCGTGAGGCTAGTTAGCGAGGGCAGGAGAATGAGTAATCAAAGAATCGTCACGGCGACAAGTGCGGCGCAAGTTTGGCGCAATCGTCAAGCGGTTGGGCAAACGTGACGAACACGCCATCATCCAGAGCAGCGGTACGCCTGTGGCCGTCTTGCTTTCGATGGCGGAATACGAACAACTCGTGGCACACAAGAAGCGCAAAGCCGCGTTTCACGATTTCGCGCGCCATCTCGGGCAAGAAGTAGAAGCGCGCGGCCTGAGCGAAGAAGAGTTTATGGCCGAGTTGGAACAAACCAAACGCCAGGTCTTTGCTGAGCAATATGGTCGCTCCACACACAAGCCACAGATGGAAACACGTGAGGCCGGATAAAAGTTCATCTGGCCTTTTCGCTGGCATGCCGTTGGCAAACATTCACATTCGCACCGATCGGTATCACCATGTCGAAAAGCTGTGGCCGAGCGCAGCTAGGTTGTTGCAAGAGTGGCAAGCAGGCCACGAATGAATTCGCGGCCTAAAACCACAAACGCGCTCAAGCGCGTTGAGCGATGTCAACCCGCTTCAGCGGGTTTCCCGTACCAGCCATTGAATTCATTCAATGGCTGTCTATGGCCAACCCCACCTTGCGCTTCTGTACGCTTGTGCATACAATAGAACCATGAAGGACAGATACGATTTCAGCCAAGGCAAACGAGGGGCCATTGATCCGACGCCGCGCGGCAAGACGCGCATCACAATCCGACTTGACGACGATGTTCTGGACTGGTTCCGGCAGCAAGTTCACGCAGCCGGTGGCGGCAACTATCAGACCTTGATCAACCACGCTTTGCGGGAATATGTCCAGAGCCGCGAGCAGCGGCTAGAGGAAATCCTGCGCCGTGTCGTGCGCGAAGAGTTGCCCGCCTCGCGCCGCGCTGGCAACACACGAGTAGCTCAAAAGGCAACCTAATGTTAGGCAGCGGCAAAGAGGCCGGATAAGAGCATGTCCGGCCTTTTCGCTGGCACGCCGTTGGTGAACATTCACATCCGCACCGACCGGTTTCACTGTGTCGAAAAGCTTTGGCCGACCGCGGCCAGGTTGTTGCAAGAGTGGCAAACAGGCCGCGAATGAATTCGCGACCTAGAATCAGAAACGCGCTCAAGCGCGTTAAAAGATACCAACCCGCTTCAGCGGGTTTCGTGTACCAGCCATTGAATTCATTCAATGGCTACTACATCGCCTGACATCACAACAGCGTTGAAAGAAAGGAGACTTTTATGTCCATCGAAAACACCCGCATCTACCCCATCAACACCGGCTATGTTCAGGCCGACCTGGGCACCTACATGTTCTTTAAAGGCCCTGGCGGGCAAAAGATCGAAATCCCCGTCGTCTGCTACCTGGTGGATACCGGCGACCACAAGATCATGGTGGACACCGGCATGCCCGATGCCGAGCGCGCGACCAGGTACCACCACGACGCGCGCAAGGGCGATTGCCTCGAC
>CAYGWJ010000188.1:0-3816 GCA_964353405.1 uncultured Anaerolineae bacterium | reverse complement strand
GCGCGAGTTTCTCTACCCTGGCATATCGCCACCCGGCGATATGAATTCTCGCAATGACAGTGAGTTTCTGGGTAGCCGCGAAGCGGCGAAGAATCTCTGCGCTACAAGAGACCCTTCGCTTGCCCAGCTTCGCTGGTCGTCGGGTTCATAGTCGTCAGCGTAGGGGGGCTTGGGCTACAAGAGACCCTTCGCTTGCCCAGCTTCGCTGGGGCGCTCCGGGTGACAGTGGGAGATTATAGCCATGCAAAGCAATTATCCCATTCTTGAATTCGATCCCGCGCCGGAAGCCATCAATCGAGCCAGGCGAGCTCATCCGGCCGATGGATGTGCCAGAGCAGTGTGTGATTTGCTTTTTCCAACAAGTCATCGCCACGGTCGTCAAGGAGCGCAATGCCAAGGTGATTGCCTCGCTTCGGTGGGAAGATGCCGGGCATCCGATTTATGAGATAGAGATGGACGGCCGGCGATTGGCCTTTGTGCATCCAGGCGTAGGCGCACCGATGGCGGCCGGCATCTTAGGAAACGGTTGCGCTCGGATTTAACAAGTTCATCGCGTGCGGCAGCGCGGGCGTGTTGAACAAAGAGATTGCGGTCGGCCACATCGTCGTGCCATCGGTCGCCGTGCGCGATGAGGGCACGTTGTATCATTACCTGCCGGCCGCGCGCGAAGTGAGCGCCAGCCCCGAAGGCGTGGCCGCCGTCGAGCAGGCGCTCAAGCAACGCGGCGTTCCCTATCTCGTCGGCAAGACCTGGACGACCGATGCGCCGTATCGAGAGACGCATGGCAAAGTGGCGCTTCGCAAGTCGGAAGGCTGCGTGACGGTGGAGATGGAGGCGGCGGCGTTCTTTGCCGTGGCGCAGTTCCGGGGTGTGACGTTCGCGCAGATGCTCTACGGCGGCGATGACGTGGGCGGCAGCGGCGAGTGGGATTCGCGCGGCTGGCACAGTCGAGCCGAGGTGCGCGAGAATTTATTCTGGCTGGCGGCGGATGCGTGCTTGAGATTGTAGCTTTTTTTCACCGCCAAAACGAGATCAAGCCCATCGGGCGACGGCGGTATCTCTTAGACAATTGGAGTCGGATGTGGAGAAAGCTGACACGATCTTGCTGACAGGTGCGACTGGCTTTGTGGGCCGAAACCTATGGCCCGACCTGATACGGCGGGGCTATCGGGTGCGGTGCATGACCCGCGACCCTGGTTCTGCACTTGGCCGATTCCCTCAGCAACAGTGGGTCTTGGGCAATGTAGATCAACCAGAGACGCTGGTCGCCGCCATGCAGGGTTGTCGGGCGGCCTACTATTTGGTGCACGGTATGGCCGAAGGCAGAGCCGATTTCCGTCAGCACGAGGTCATGGCGGCCAGGAATTTTGCGCAAGCGGCGCACGCGGCCGGCCTGGAGCGAATCGTGTATCTGGGAGGCGTGGAACCGGCCGCCGCACCTTCCGAACACTTGCTCAGCCGGCTCGAGGTCGGTCAAACGCTGCGGCAGGGCAGCATTCCAGCCATCGAGCTGCGAGCCAGTATGATCATCGGCTACGGCAGTCTATCGTGGCTGATCGTCCGCGACCTGGCTGCCCGTCTGCCGTTTATGGTTCTGCCACGCTGGATGAGCTCGCTCACCGAGCCAATCGGGATTGATGACGTTATTGTGGCGCTCATTGCGGCACTGGACGTGCCTCTGTCCGGCGGGCAGTGGTACGACGTTCCCGGCCCGGAGATACTGTCTTGCCAGGCGATCCTGGTCAGAACGGCTCACCTGTTGGGGCTGAAAGCGCCGATCATGGTCAAGGTGCCTGTGCTTTCGCCCTGGCTATCTTCGCACTGGGTGCGTTTCGTCACGCGGGCAGAGTGGTCTGTGGCGCGGGAGGTCGTCGTCGGCCTGGCCCATGACCTTTTGGCGCGCGGCCACGACTACTGGACGCTCATCGGTCATTCGAGCCGCCTGTCCTTCGATGAGGCTGCTCGGCGGGCGCTAGAGGCAGAGAGACAAGCAGCGCAAGCGCAAGTAACCGGCCTATGGCGAGCCGTTGAAGATAGCGTGAGGCGGTGGCACGGCGTAAGCTCCTCTCCCAGACTGTGAGTATTCCATTCGTCCGTTGCTTGTGGGAGGTGAGCGCAGAGATGACAAACCGGGACGAAGTCTTGAAGAATAAGGCGGGAGGTTAAGATGAATGCAAGATCGGTTCAGAGGATCGTTAATCCACTGGCGCTGGCAGGTGCTATCGTGATGAACGCCCTGGCCAGCATTCTGCCCCTGAATGGCCGCACGACGGGCGAAATCTCGGACAGCTTTAATCTGGTTTTTGTGCCAGCCGGCTATGTGTTCAGCATCTGGGGCTTGATCTATTTGGCGGCGCTCGGGTTTGCGGTCTTTCAGGCGCTGCCCTCGCAACAGTCGAATCCGCGTGTGGCGGCAAGCGGCTGGTGGTTTGCCTTGAGTTGCTTGGCAAATGGGTTGTGGATTGTCTTTTGGCACTATGGCCTGTATCCCTTGACACTGGTCGCCATGCTGACGTTACTCGTCTCATTGATCGCAATCTATATCCGTGTAAATCCTTCAAGCCCAGCGCAAACGGTGGTTGATGCTCCGACGCGCTGGCTGGTGCAGGCGCCGTTCAGTCTCTACCTGGGTTGGGTCTGCGTGGCGACAATCGCGAATGTCTCCAGTCTGCTTGTATGGCTGGGCTGGGATGGCGGCGGGCTCTCGCCTGTCACTTGGGCCGTGATCATGATCGGTGTGGCGGCTGTGCTATCGCTTGCCATGTCATTCCGTCATCGTGACGCTATCTTTACGGGCGTCGTCGTTTGGGCGCTGATCGGGATATGGGTCAAACAAGCCGCGTTGCCCACTGTTGTGGCAGCATCGGCTGTGGCGGTCACGGTGTCGTTGGTGGGTCTACTGATCTTTTGGCGCATCAACCTGCGTCCAGGCATGGCGAGGGCGAGGTAGACAAAGGCCGGGATAACCCCATGTGGTACATGAAATGGGTCGAAGCCAATCGAGTGCCGGACTGGCTGATCCGCCTGGGTATCCGCGCCAATCTTGAGAGCGGACTGCGACGAAGGTACCAGGCCGGCTTGGACGAGCGGGAAGCCGAGCGGCAAGCGCTGTTGGTTAGGCTCGGGCAAAGCCCGATTGCGATTGACGCCGACCAGGCGAACCGGCAGCATTATCAAGTGCCCGCCGAGTTCTTTCAACTCGTGCTGGGCAAACGACAGAAGTACAGTTGCTGCTTGTGGCCGCCTGGCGTCCACACACTCGACCAGGCCGAAGACGCCATGCTGCAGTTGACCTGCGAGCGCGCACAACTGCAAGATGGCATGGACATCCTTGACCTGGGTTGCGGGTGGGGCTCGTTTTGCCTGTGGGTGGCCGAGCACTATCCGAACAGCCGCGTGGTGGCCGTGTCGAACTCGCGCTCTCAGAAAGAGCACATTGATGCCCTGTGCCGCCGCCAGAACATCCAGACCGTTCAAACCATCACGGCTGATGTGAGCCATCTGAACCTTGACCGCCGCTTTGATCGCGTCGTCTCGATCGAGATGTTCGAGCACATGAGGAACTATCCGCAGTTAATGTCCAGGCTGGCCGCTTGTCTCAAACCGGGCGGCAAGTTGTTTGTGCATATCTTTTGCCACCGCGAGTTTGCTTTCGAGTTTGACGCAAGCGATCCTGGCGACTGGATGGCGCGAACGTTCTTTACCGGCGGCTTGATGCCGTCAGATGACTTGTTGTTGCACTTTCAGCGCGACTTGGTCTTGAGCAACCACTGGCGGATCAGCGGCCTGCACTATGCCCGAACTCTCTGCGCATGG
>CAYGWJ010000187.1:0-4557 GCA_964353405.1 uncultured Anaerolineae bacterium | reverse complement strand
CTCCAGGTGGACGTGACGGCGACGGTGGACTATGGCGGCCCGACGGCGACCTTCCACGGGCAACTGATGGCGGGCGCAATGAGCCAGGGCGGCGATTCCGGCTCGGCGGTCCTCAACGACCAAAAACAAGTCATCGGCCTGCTGTATGCCGGGTCAGACACGACCACGCTGTTCAATCCGATTCAGGACGTGCTGACGGCGCTCAATGTCGAGATCGTCACATAGCAAATGGATTTGAGTTTAGAGCTCACACACACACACAAGTGCTCAGCGTGGATTGCCCGCGCAGCGTCCACGCTCTGTACGGCGGATTCGGCAGCACTGCACCAGCGATGCGTGCGGTTGTCCACCGCGAGCGAACTCTGGACTGTCTGGTGATGACCCGCATCTTATCGGACTCCCGAACTTGTTCGGGCCACTGCCTCAACAAGTTGAGGACTCCACATAGTTGTGGACTCCACATAGTTGTGGGTAGTCACCAGTAGACTGTGAATTGACACGCCTGCAAGTTTAGAGTAAACTCTTGCTACGACCATTCTTTTGAGTCATTGCCACAAGGAGGGCAATATGTTCCAACATCTCACGATCATCGGGAATCTGGGTAAAGACGCGGAGATGCGTTATACACCCTCAGGGACGCCTGTTACTTCCTTCAACATGGCGACGAACCGTGCCTACAAAGGCGCCGATGGACAACAGGTGAAAGAGACGACCTGGTTCCGCGTCTCTATATTCGGCAAGACTGCTGAAAGTCTGACCCAATACTTGACAAAGGGAAAGATGGTGTTGGTCGAAGGCCATCTGACTTCTGACAAGAAAACGGGAGGGCCACGAATGTGGCAAAAACAGGACGGCACGTGGGCAGCGTCGTTCGAAGTGTTTGCCAGCAATATCAGGCTTATGCCCAGCGGCCAGCGCGCCGAGGCCGGCCCACCTGTTTCTGACGAGGAACTCGCAGGCGCGCCAGAGACGGCGGCCGACGAGGAAATCCCGTTCTAGACAGCGAACCTTGCCAAGGCCCAAAGCCTCTGCAGGGTAGAGTGCCAGCTCGACAGCCGTCTGCCCCGTGGCGGACGGCTGTATTTTTCAAGGAGCCCCTCATGAGCCAACCGACCCCGCCGCAAGGCCAGCAGCAAATGCAGATCAACATCGAGCTGCCGCCCGACCTGGAGGCCATCTACACCAACTTTGCCATGATCGGCCACACGCCATGAGAAGTCATTATTGACTTTGTGCGCATTCTGCCCGGCAACCCACGCGCCAAGGTTCAGACGCGCGTGCTGATGACGCCGATGAACGCCAAGCTGCTCCTCAACGCGCTATCCGAAAACCTGGAGCGTTTTGAGGCCCAGTTCGGGCCGATTGTCATTCCGCAGGGCGGCAACGTGGCCGAGCAGCTCTTTCACCCGCCCCAGCCTCCAAAAGGGTGATCTCGATATGGATAACCTGGATTCGATCGCCGAGAAAATCCGCGCCGAGTTCACCACCAAAAACGCCGCGCGCGACCTGACGCTGGCCCGCAGCCGCGAGCTGATCCGCTTTTGCTCGCTGGCGATTCGCGCCACTCACCGTGAGGAGTTTGCCGAAGCGGAAAAGCTGCTCGCCACCGCGCGCGCTGCCGCCGGCGAGATGAAATCCGGCGTGACCCCCTACCCTGACCTCTATTACACCGGCTACACGCAGGACGCACTCAAAGAGTTGGCCGAGGCGCACATCACCTTTGCCGTCGTCAACGACCGCCCGCTGCCCACGCCGGAGGAATTGGGGGTGGACGCTGCCGCGTACCTTAACGGATTGTGCGAAGCCGCCAGCGAGCTGCGCCGGCGGACGCTGGACATCATCCGGCACGGACGCACCGCCGAAGGCGAGCGACTACTGGCGGCGATGGACGACGTGTACGGCGTGCTCGTCACGATGGACTTTCCCGATGCGATCACGGGCGGACTGCGCCGCAGCACCGACGCGCTGCGCGCCGTCCTCGAGCGCACGCGGGGCGATTTGACCAACAGCTTGCAGCAGGAAAAGCTCTTGCGCAAGCTGCAGGCGTTCGAGCAGCGCATCAACGGCGCATGAAAGACGATCGCATCATCCGCGCCAGCGAATTGGGTCAATACGCCTTCTGCGCCAAAGCGTGGTGGTTGGGCAGCGTGGAGGGCGTGCCGAGCGCCAACGTCCGCGAGATGGACGCGGGCACATCCGCGCACGAGCGTCACGGGCGGACCGTTCAGCTCTCCCTCTGGCTCGGTCGAGCGGGGATGGTCTGCCTGGCGCTCGGCCTGTTGATGCTGGCGTGGCTCTTGTTGACACGTTGAGCAAGCCGCCTCGAAGCGAAATGCCCCTTTGGCTGGCCAACCCACAATCCGGTTCTCTGGGAATTGCCGTGATAGGCGGTCCGGACTCCCGAACTTGTTCGGGGTTGCCGCGCTGCACCCCCAACAAGTTGGGGACTCTGGCATCCCCGCCACGGCAAATCCCAATGAGCCCACAATCCATTCAGGAGTTTTGCATGACGGTTGCCCTTGCCGTAACCTATCATGACCCACAAGGCCGCATGCACGAGCAGATCAAGCGCGCCCTGCCGGTGCTGACCGGAATCTTTAGCCGGCTGGCAGTCCGTGCCAGTCATGGCGCGCACCGGCCTGCCCTGGCGCTTTTCGCCCAGGCCGGCGCCGTCATTGCGCAGGGCTTGCCCGAACAGGCCGTCGAGCGGTTCAAGCTCGGCCAGGCGCGCCGGGATGCGCTTGCGCTTGCGCTGCAGCTCGACCTTCCCTTCATCCTCCAATGTGATGGCGACCGTGCGCTGCACTGGGCCGAACGCTATCCTCAAGAGTTGGGGCAAGTCGCCAGGCGCGTGGCCGATTTCGATTTCACCGTGCTGGGCCGCACGCCGCGAGCGTTCGACTCTCACCCGCGTATCCAGCGCGACACTGAAGCGATCGTCAATCACGTCTTTGCTACGGTCAGCGGTCACGCCTGGGACGTGACGGCGGCAACGCGCGGCCTCTCCCGCCGGGCGGCTGAGGCGATTCTGGCCAGATGCCCCGACGAACAAGTGAGCACCGATGTCTCTTGGCCGCTGTTCCTGGAGCGTGAGGGCGGCTTTTCGCTCGGCTATATCGCAACGGAGGGGATGGAATTCGAAACTCCCGACCGGTACAGCCATGAGGTAGCGCAAGCGGGCGGTTTGGCTCAGTGGCTCGCCCGGCTGGACGCCGACCCGCGCCATTGGGCGCATCGCCTGGACATGGCCCGCGTCGAGGTCGAGGCGATGTCTCCCTATGTGCGAAATGAGGCCGCCTGATGATGAACGTGCTCATCTGCCTGGCCCTGGTATTGCTGATCATCGGCCTGGCGGCTATTGTCTTGTCGCGCCGCGCGCGCAGCGAGGCCGGCTTGCCCAAAGGTCAGGTCATCTACTCTGACACGTCGCGCTGGCAGCGCGCCGAGCGTCCGCTGTTTTCTCGGCGGCATCAGCTCGCCGGCAAGCCCGATTACGTCGTGCGTGAAGGCCGCGCCCGCGCGCGCGCCCTCATCCCCGTCGAGGTGAAATCATCGCGCGCGCCCGCCTCCGGCCCGCGCCCGGGTCATGTCCTTCAACTGGCGGCGTATTGCCTGCTCGTACAAGAGACGGAAGGCGCGCGGCCTTCTTACGGCCTCATCCGGTACGCTGACCAGACTTTCCGCGTGGACAACACGCCCGAGCTGGCCCGCGCGCTGCTTTCGACGCTGGACGCCATGCGGCGCGACATGGCGCGCGGCGAGTCACATCGGAGCCACAAAGACCCGGCGCGCTGCCGCCGTTGCGGCGTTCGCGCAGCATGTAAAGAGAGGCTGGCCTGAGGGGGTCGTAGGACAAGATGGCATCTTGTCCTACGGCTGGCCCGACACTTTTGGAGTGTACCCTGGCCTGAGCCAGCCTCTTGCGATAGAGAGAGGGTCCGTGGAAAGCGCGCGTCAGAGGCCTGGCGCCGCGCTGTGAGGAGAGCTCCTCGCTGGGGCGCTGAGGGGATTTGGCCCCAGCTCGACGATCTTGGCAGAAAAGTCGGTGCAATACTGTGCGAACTGCGGCCCTTCGGCCGATGACAGATTGAACATCTGCACGCGCGCGCCGCCCAGGCCTATCTGCTCCAGCAAAGCCTGGACCTGTTTCACTCTGCGCTCCGCATTGACATTACCTTCCAGGTAATGACAGTCGCCCTTCAGTCAGCCCGCCACCATCACGCCGTCGGCGCCATGCTCGAATGCATCCAGCACCAGCAACACATCCATCTTGCCGGTGCATGGCAGCTTGACGATGCGGATGCCTTCCGGGTACGACAGTCGCATCGAGCCGGCCAGGTCAGCCGCCCCGTAAGCGCAATAGTGACAGGCAAAGGCGACAATGTGCGGACTAGATTCGTTTGGCATAGTTCACCTGATGATGCATAAAACGTAATGCGTAATGCGTAATCCGTTCACGTTTTACGTTTCACGTTTCACATGACCTGTTCCAATTCGTTCCACCCCCAATTCTCGTTCCACCCCCAATTCTCGTTCCACCCCCAATTCTCGTTCCAC
>CAYGWJ010000186.1:0-23778 GCA_964353405.1 uncultured Anaerolineae bacterium | reverse complement strand
ATTCAATAGCCGCGGCGATTGTACTGGCTGTGCCACCTGTGCTCTGGTGTGCCCCGAAGTGGCCATAGAGGTATACCGTGACTAAGGTATTAATGAACGGTAACAGCGCCATCGGCGAAGCTGCCATCAGGGCAGGATGCCAGTGCTACTTTGGCTATCCCATCACGCCGCAGACCGAGTTGCTGGAATACATGTCTCGCCGGATGCCGGAACTGGGGCGCGCCTTCATCCAGGCCGAGTCCGAGCTGGCGGCGATCAACATGGTCTATGGCGCGGCCTGCACCGGCGCGCGTGTGATGACGAGCTCATCCAGCCCCGGCGTGAGCTTGATGCAAGAGGGCCTCAGCTACATCGCCGGCTCCGAAGTCCCGGCCGTGATGGTGGACGTCATGCGCGTAGGGCCGGGGCTGGGCAACATTCAGCCTTCGCAAGGTGACTATAACCAACTTGTAAAGTTCGGCGGGCACGGTGATTTCAAGGCGATTTGCCTTGCCCCCTCCACCGTGCAAGAATCGGTGGATCTGACCGTATTGGCGTTCGACCTGGCGGACAAGTATCGCACGCTCGTCTACGTTGTGAGCGACGGCGCTTTGGGCCAGATGATGGAACCGGCTGAACTTCCGCCGTTGCAGCTCGTCAGGAAAGAGCGGCCCGGTTGGGCGCTCACTGGCGCGGACCACCGTCCCAAGAACATTATCACTTCGATCTACCTCGACCCCGAGCAGATGGAAAAGCTAAACCTGCGCTTGCAGGCCAAGCTGGCCGAGATACGCAAGAACGAAGTGCGCTGGAAAGAATATCTGACTGAGGACGCCGACTTGCTGCTTGTGGCCTATGGGACGATGGGCCGCGTGTGCTATACGGCGATGAAGCAAGCTCGCGCTGAAGGCATCAAGGTCGGTCTGCTGCGGCCCATCACGCTGTGGCCGTTCCCCAGCGAACGCATCGCTGAACTGGCCGATCAGGTGCACGGCATCTTGACCGTGGAGATGAGCGCGGGTCAGATGGTGGAAGATGTGCGGCTGTACGTCGAGGGTCGCTGCCCCGTGCAGTTCTACGGACGGATGGGGGGCATCGTTCCGCTGCCCGACGAAGTGTTGAAGGTGATCGGCGAGATGAACGACGAGCTGATCACAGCGGAACCGGTTGAGATGGTTGCGGCATAGCGTATCTGCAGATGAATTGGGGGAGGTGAGATGAGCGCGCAGATGGTTCGAGAAGAAGTTGTCTTCAAGCGCCCCGCGCCGTTGGGGCAGACGGTGACACACTATTGCCCGGGCTGCACGCACGGCATCATTCATCGTTTGGTGGCCGAAGTGATTGACGAGCTTGACGTGGCGGGCAAGACGATCGGCGTCGCGCCGGTGGGTTGCGCGGTGTTTGCGTACAACTATTTCGAGCTGGACTTTGTCGAGTCGCCGCATGGCCGCGCGACGGCCGTGGCGACGGGTATCAAGCGCGTCCAGCCCGACAAAGTCGTGTTCACCTATCAGGGCGATGGCGACCTGGCCGCCATCGGCACGGGTGAGACGGTGCACGTTGCCGCGCGCGGCGAAAACATCACCGTTGTCTTTGTCAACAACGCCGTCTATGGCATGACGGGCGGGCAGATGGCGCCCACGACGCTGCCGGGCATGGTCACGACTTCGTCGCCCAAGGGCCGCGATGTGGAACTGGCAGGTTATCCACTGCGCATGTCCGAGTTGTTGGCGACGACCTCCGGCGCAGCTTATATCGTGCGCCGCAGCGTTCACGATGTTGCCAACATCCGCAAGACCAAAAAGGCGCTCATGACGGCATTCAAGGTGCAGATGCAGGGCATGGGCTTTTCGATGGTCGAGATTCTTTCGACCTGCCCGACCAACTGGGGCATCCCGGCCGGCGACGCATTAAAGTTCATCGAAGAAAAAATGGTGCCTTACTATCCGCTTGGCGATTACAAGGTGCACGAGGCGGTCAAGCCACTCGTGGCCCATTAGTGTAGGGGTGTGGCACGCCTCTCCCCTACGGAGACAAGGCAGCTCACATGCAACAACACGAAATCATTTTCTCTGGCTTTGGCGGGCAGGGGGCGTTGTTTGCCGGGCAACTGCTGGCCTACGCGGCGCTGGAAGAAGACAAGCACGTCACATGGATTCCGTCCTATGGCCCTGAGATGCGCGGCGGCACGGCGCACTGTATTGTCATCGTGTCCGACGAGGAGATCGGTGCGCCCATTATCCGGCATCCTTCGGCCGCGGTGGTGCTCAACAATCCCTCGATGGACAAGTACGAACCGCTCCTCAAGCCCGCTGGCGTGCTTGTCATTAACCGTTCTCTCATCGTCAAGCCTGCCTCACGTAAAGACATCACCGTAATTCAAGTCCCAGCGAATGACCTGGCGACGGAAGTGGGCAGCGCCAAGATGGCGAACGTCGTCTTGCTCGGCGCGCTCCTGGAGACGATCAAGGCTGTGTCACTGGACTCGGTGAGCAAGGCGCTGGACGAGCACTTGCCGGCCAAGGCTCGCAAGCTGCTGGACAGCAACAAGCAGGCGCTTTGGAAAGGTGCTGAGGTCGCACGCGCCCAACTTGAGTGATTTGTTCGATGCGCGTGTGGCCCATCTGAATTATGATGTATGTCGGGGCGCTCTGCTTGAGCGCCCTTGTGTTCCAGGTGTAGAATATTGATCGAGGCGCGGCCATGAACAAGATTGGACTTGCATTACCCGTAGTGATGATTATCTGTCGAAAAAGGCGACATTTGCCACTGCCGGGCCTTGACGGCGGCAGAGTATGATGAAGGACGGTAGAAAGAGGGCAGAGATGAAGCGACGCATTCTCATCCCGCTCGATGGCTCGCAACTGGCTGAGCAGGTACTGCTCCACGTCAAGGCGCTCATCGGGTGTCAGGGCGCGGAGATCCACCTGTTGTCGGTTGCGCCCGTGATTGACAATGTGGCGGCGTCGGTGATGCTCTACCCATTGTATGTCTATCGCGAGCAGTTGGCCGATGAGGATGTTGAGCGCAAGCGCATCGAGACCGAGTTGACGAACTATCTGCTCGGCATCTCGCGCGACCTGGAGCAGGCTGGGGCCAGTGCACGTTGCGTCGTGCGCTTTGGGTCGCCGGCTGACGAAATCCTCTCTTATGCGTCCGAGCACAAGATCGAACTGATTGCGATGTGCACACATGGCCGGTCGGGGCTGGCGCGCTGGGCGTATGGCAGCGTGGCCGACCGTGTGTTGAGAGCGTCGAGTTGCCCGGTGCTTTTGGTGCGGGCCGTCATCAAATAAATCGCGGAGGAGACAGCATGGACATTGGCGTGCCGCGCGAGCGGCGACACAACGATAGCCGCGTGGGATTGACGCCGGCCGGCGTCGAGTTATTGACCGCCGAAGGGCATACGTGCTACGTCGAGCTGGGCGCGGGCCTGGGGGCTGGCTTTGCCGACACCGACTACCAAAAAGCCGGGGCGCGCATCGTGTACTCGGGTGAAGAGGTCTATGGCCGCGCCGAGCTGGTCCTCAAAGTCACCCGACCCACGCTGGAAGAGTTTGAGTGGCTGCAGGACGGCCAGATCCTGATGAGCTTTTTGAGCCTGGCTGCGGCCCGGCGTGACAAGGTAGACTTGCTGCTCAAGCGGCATGCCATCGCCATCGCCTATGAGACCGTGGAAAATGACGATGGCACGCTGCCCATCCTGTCACCGATGAGCCAAATCGCCGGACGCATGTGCCCGCACATTGCTGCCACGCTTTTGCAGAACGATCGTGGCGGCAAGGGTGTGCTGCTGGGAGGCGTCCCGGGCGTGCCGGCCGCCGATGTGGTGATCTTGGGCGCGGGGACGCTGGGCACGAACGCGGCCCGCGCCTTCCTCGGCGAGGGCGCGCGGGTGGTTGTCCTCGACCATAACCTGCACAAGCTTCAGCACATTGACGAATTATTCGCGGGCCGCGTAACGACGATGGTCAGCCATTCGTTCAACATTCGCAAGGTGTGCACCTTTGCGGACGTGTTGCTGGGTGCGGTGCTGGTGCCCGGCGCGCGCGCTCCAATTCTGGTCACGCGCGACATGGTCAGGTCCATGCGCCCGCGTTCACTCGTCATGGACATTGCGATTGACCAGGGTGGCTGCGTGGAGACTTCGCGTCCCACGACGCACGGCACGCCGACCTACATCGAAGAAAACGTCATTCACTATTGTGTGCCGAATATGACGGGCGTGGTGGGCCGCACGGCCACGCACGCGCTCAACAATGCCACCTGGCCTTTTGTCCAGCAGATCGTCCAGCATGGACTGGACGCCGCGCTCAAGACGAGCCCGGCGCTGTCGCGCGGCATCGCCACGCGCGATGGTCAAATCGCCAATCCGGCGTTGGCTGAAGCTTTGCAGATCTGATCTCAACGTGCTGACAACACGACAAGGATTTATCTATGAACGGATGGATGCAGCTTTATCAAAGTAGGCTTGCCACAGCGGAAAAAGCTGTCGGCGCAATTCAACCCGGGATGCGCCTCTTTCTCACGGGCAACTGCTCCGTGCCGCAGCGCGTCATGGCGGCGCTGGTGGAGCACGCGCCTCAATTCAACCCGTCCATCGAGATCGTCCAGGTGCTCACCGTCGGCAGCGCCGACTATGTGGCGCCGGGCATGGAAAAGTACATTCGCGTGAACACCCTCTTTATCAGCGCGAACGTTCGTCAGGCCGTGAACGAAGGCCGCGCCGATTTCACGCCGTGCTTTCTGTCCGAAATTCCCGGCTTGTTTCGCAGCCGTGTCTTGCCGCTGGACGTGGCATTGATTCAGGTCAGCCCGCCGGACGAGCACGGCTTTTGCAGCTTTGGCGTCGAGGTCGGCGTGACCAAGACGGCGGCAGAGACGGCCAAGATCGTCATCGCCGAAGTCAACGACCGGATGCCGCGCACGCTGGGCGACAGTTTTATCCACGTCTCCAAGCTCACGCACATTGTGCCAGTGTCATATCCATTGCCCGAGCACAGCATGGGTGACATTACTGAGCTTGAGAAAAAGATCGGCTACTTTTGCGCCAGCCTCGTCGAAGACGGTTCGACGATGCAGATGGGCATCGGCGGCATTCCGGACGCGGTGCTGACTTTCCTGGGCGACAAAAAAGACCTGGGCATTCACACAGAGTTGTTCTCTGACGGTGTGATTGACCTGGTGGATCGCGGCGTCATCAACGGCGAGAAAAAATCACTGCATCCCGGCAAGATCGTCGCCGGGTTCTTGCTTGGCACTCAGCGACTGTATGACTTTGTTCACGACAATCCCATCGTCGAGCTTCACCCCACCGAGTACATCAACGACCCGTTCCGCATCGCGCAGAACGACCGTATGGTGGCCATCAACTCGGCAATTGAAATAGACCTGACCGGTCAGGTCTGCGCCGATTCCATTGGCCCACGGTTGTACAGCGGCGTCGGCGGCCAGGTGGACTTTATCTACGGCGCCAGCCGTTCCAGGGGCGGCAAGCCCATCATCGGCATGCCCAGCTCGGCCACGGTCAAAGGTCAACCCGTCAGCAAGATCGTGCCGCTGCTCAAGCAAGGCGCGGGTGTGGTGACAACGCGCAATCACGTCCATTATGTCGTCACCGAGTTCGGCATCGCTGATCTCTACGGCAAGACCATTCGCCAGCGGGCCAAGGCGCTGATTGACGTGGCACATCCGCAATTCCGCGAAGAACTAGAAAAGGCCGCGCACGAACTCAAGTACACGTAACAGGTCGCATGTCACAGGTCGCATGTCACAGGTCGCAACAAAATAGCCCGCCATTGCGAGGGCTTTTTTCAATTGTATTCGTCTGGCCTGCCGTCGCGCGGGCAGTTTTTGTAGTATAATCATTCTCAAAGGCCACAGCGAGGAAGCATTCGACAATGACGCCCATCAAATTCTCGCAACATGCCCGTGAGCAAATGCTTGAGCGTGGCGCGAGTGAAGCCGAAGTGATAGAGACCATTCGCGCCGGAGAGTCAGTGCCGGCCAAGCGTGGGCGCCAAGGGTATCGGAAGAATTTCCAATACGACCGATTCTGGGGTGGGCGGCGATATGTCATCCAGCAGGTGTTGGCCATTGTCGCCCAAGAAGATGATGTGCTGATTGTCGTAACGGTCTATACGTTCTACTTTTAGGGAGTGGTAAGATGAAGATTAGCTATGACCCTCAAGTGGATGCACTGTACATTCGCTTTCTCGATGAACCGATCCAGGTTACTACGCAGCGGCTGTCCGAAGATGTGGCGGTCAATTATGCGCCGGATGGGCGTATTGTGGGCATTGAAGTGCTTGACGCCACCGACTATGTTTTCCATTCTGGCGCCGAGCGCAAGATCGAAGTACATAACCTGGCCGCTGTGCCAGCTTGATCTTGCTGCAAAACTCAAGGCCCGCCATCGCGCGGGCTTTTTTGTTTACTATACTGACACCTGTAACCGTCAGCTTGGGACATTTGTCACTGACTCTAGCCTGTGAACGGGTCTACAATTGAAAGCAATTCTCAATAAGAGGTAGAATTGGTGGAAGACATTCAAGATTTCAAGGGCACTCTTCATTCCCAAGGCATGCGCCTGACCGGTCAGCGCAAGCTCATTCTGCAGGTGTTGGAGGATGCGGGTGGACACCTGGATGCCGAGTCTGTCTTTGAGCGGGCGCACAAGCGCGACGAGCGGGTGAGCCTGGCCACGGTCTATCGCACGCTGGAACTGCTCAAAAAGATGGGACTGGTGGACCAACACTATACCAGCCGCGAGCACCTGCGCGAAGTGTACGAGCCGGTCGGCGCCAATGAGCATTATCACTTTTCGTGTAAGAAGTGTGGCAGAGTCATCGAGTTCCAGTCGCCTATGATTGACCGCGCTCGCAGGCAGTTGGCTCAGGAACTCGGCATCAAGGTCCTTCACGCCTGTGCGTGCTTTGAAGGTTACTGCGCCAGTTGCTCACCCGGAGAATGATGGAGCTAGCATTGACGCGGCGTTCGATCATCGAGGTGTGAATGCAGAGTCGGGAACAGCCGTCCCAGAATTCAGAACCCGAAAACCGCAATTCAACAGCCGAGTTAGGGGTATTGCAGTCGCTGAGCGATCTCCCCACCGGAGCGCACGGCGTGGTACGTCAACTGCGCGGCGGCAGAGAGTCCACTGGCCGTATGGCGGCCCTGGGCTTTACCATCGGCACCGGGGTGGAGGTCATCCAGAACTCGGGGCGTGGCGCCATCATTGTGACCGTGCGCAATACCCATGTGGCGCTGGGGCAGGGTGAAGCCGCTCAGGTGCAAGTTTACGTCCCCTCTGATGAAAGCCAACTCGCCGCTCCACAGAATGCGATCAAGGTCGCACTGGTCGGGCAGCCGAACGTGGGCAAGTCTACTGTGTTCAACCTGCTGACGGGTCTCTCGCAGCACGTGGGGAACTGGCCAGGTAAGACGATTGACCTCAAGACGGGTCTTTGCCGTTACGGAGACATCACTTTGTCGGTGGTAGATTTGCCAGGCACGTATAGCCTGACGGCCAATTCCCTGGAAGAGCGGATCACGCGTGATTATATTCTGAACGAAAAGCCCGACATCGTGTTGGACATTGTGGACGCCACGGCCCTGGAACGCAACTTGTATTTGCTGTGTGAATTGTTGGGGCTGCCCGTACCCGTGGTCTTGGGGTTGAACATGATAGACGTCGCAGAGCAACAGGGCATTCGCGTCGAGCCGCATGTGCTGGAAGCTGCTCTGGGTCTGCCTGTGGTGCCGATGATAGCTACCAGTAACAAGGGTGTGCAGGAGCTGGTCCAGGCCGTTGAATGCCTTGCACGTCACACGACGGCTTACACGCCTCGCCGTCCCGAGATTCGTGAAGACCATAAAGCCGTGCTGCGTCAAATTCAGCAGGTCATTGCTGACCACACCCCCGCACCCTATCCGCCCGGTTGGGTGGCGCTCAAGCTGCTTGAAGGGGACGATGAGATCACGCGGATGATGCAAGAACGCTTGGAGGGACGAGACTGGGCGCAAGTCCACGACATTCTGAAGGCGCACGAAGATGCCATCCTGGCCATCGCCGGCGGTCGCTACGATTGGATCGGACGCATGGTGCGAGCCGCAGTAACCCAACCGCGTGCCGGCCAGATCACGTTGACGGAGCGGATTGATCGAATTGCCACGCATCCCATCTGGGGCCTGGGTTTGCTTCTAGGAATGTTGAGCGTGGTCTTTGGGCTGACTTTTAGCGCGGGATCGCCGTTGCAAAGATTTCTGAACATCTATGTCGTGCAAGCCGGAGCCGGATGGATGCGCGCTGCGTTGGCTGGTGCGCCGTGGTGGCTGGTTAGGTTGTTGACCGAAGGCATCCTGGCCGGCGCTGGCACGGTGATTACCTTTCTTCCCATTCTCCTGATCTTTTTTACGGTGTTGGGAGTGTTGGAGGATGTGGGGTACATGGCGCGGGTAGCTTACGTCATGGATCGTTTCATGCACTGGATGGGGCTGCACGGAAAATCATTCTTGCCGCTCTGCCTCGGCTTTGGCTGCAACGTGCCGGGTGTTCTATGCACACGCATCATTGACTCACCCAAAGCTCGTCTCTTGACGATCTGGCTAACGCCGCTGGTGCCTTGCGCTGCTCGACTGGCCGTGTTGGCTGTGCTGGCGCCTCTCTTTTTTGGCTCCGCAGCGGTGTGGGTGTCGGTCGGCGTTGTGGGACTGAATCTGTTACTGCTGGTCGGCATGGGTGTCGCTCTCCACGAACTGGTGTTGGGCGGCGAACATGTGGCTTTTATCATGGAACTGCCTCTTTATCACTTGCCCAACGCGCGCACCATTGCTCTCACGGTCTGGCAGCGAATATGGGATTTTCTCAAAAAAGCCGGCAGCGTCATCGTCGTCGTCTCGGTGCTGGTCTGGTGCCTTTCGATTTTGCCCAATAACAAGGTCGAGACCAGTTATCTGGCAGGCTTGGGTCATTTCCTGTCTCCCCTCGGCGCCTGGATGGGACTGGATTGGCGAATGATCGTGGCCCTGTTAACCAGCGTGGTCGCCAAGGAGAACACGATTGCCACATTGGGAGTGCTCTATCAAGCCGGTCAGCAGGGAGGCAGCTTGTCGGAGGGACTCGCCACGACAGTGAAACCCGCGACGGCGCTGGCGTTTCTTGTCGTGCAGATGACGTTTATCCCATGCGTGGCAACCATCGCCGCGATCAGGCAGGAAACCCGCTCGTGGAAATGGACGGCGGTGAGTGTTGGCCTTTTGTTGGTGATTTCGATGGTTGCCGGAGTGGCTGTCTACCAGGTGGCGCGGCTGCTGTGAGAGAGATGACACGTTGATTGTGATGGAAATAGAGTGCTGCGCACTGTCGCTTTTGGGCAGTTCATCAATCCTCTGGCGACCCGCCTGGTCAATGCCCTCATCCCGTGAAAGCTTGCGCGCGAGTTTTTCGTCGGCGAGTATGGCCTGGTGACGATGGCGCTGGCTTACGGCATTGCCATCGTCTTGCCCATCGTCACGACGTTCTTTATCATGTTCAGCCTGTTGGAAGGGCGTGCTGATGGGGATGATGGCGGGCGTCTCGCCGGCCGGGATCGCTGTCTTTCTCACCGTCGTGGCCGCAACCATGCTTCTGGTGGGCTGGCTGTCTGCGCAGTTGTTGCCGGGGCAGGGGAGTGATTTTGTCCTCACTGCAGTGTCACACGGCCTGCGCGGTGAACGCAAGTTGCGCGATGGTGTGCTGTCCACGGTGTGGCTATCAGAGGGTGGACGAGCGCAAGTCGGTCGCGGCAGGTTGGTTGCGGCGGCTATTCAGGGGGAAAGCGCCAGCGTCGCGACCCGCGCCGGGCGGATTGAAGCGCTTGAGCGAGCTTGCGCCTGGGCAATCAGTCGAGGTAGTGACGATTGCGACGCAGCGGGCCTCGCGGCTGGATCGCCTCGGCGCGTTGGGTGTGGCGCCGGGCAGCATCGTCACACTTTGACAACGCACGCCCGCGTTTGTCTTGCGCGTGGGCGAGACGGAATTGACCGTTGACGAGAGCATCGCACAAGAGATTCTCACACGTGCTTGACCATCGCGTCCAGGACAGACACGCATGGCCTGTCCTCAAGATTCCCCGGTGTGCCTAGTCCAATAGAACTATTCGCCCCAAGAGTCTCCCAGGCCTTTGGGGTCTTGTGTTTGCCGTGACACTTGGCACAAAGGGAAGGTGACATCTGGCTCTTGATTCTTTGGCGTGCCTATGTCAAACTAGGATGTCTGACCACGCCGCGCCGTGCGTCCTACTTTCACTGTGCCCGGAGGGCGCGTGCAGATGTGCCTCTACAATTCCTAATCTTTGGCTCCACGATCCAGGAGGAATAGATGAGCCTCAAGATCATCAGCAAGCAGGACATGGCCCCATTTGTCTCCAGCGTCATGAGCCAGTACGATGTGCTGGGGCCGGTGGCGAAGGAAACCAAGTTTGCCTTTGCCCCGCTCACCGACGCGGCCCAGCTGCGGCTGGACTATAACACGACGATTCTCCCGCCCAAGAAGGCACTCCTGCCGCAAGAGGAGACGCTGTTCAAGTTTAAAGTCGATGGCAGCTTTACGGCCCAACCCGTCTTTGACATCCGCCCGCGCGTGATGCTGGGCGCGCACACGTGCGACATTCACGCGATGAAGCTGCTCGATGCCGTGTTCACCAAAGGCTACGAGGATGCGCATTACCTCAAGCGCCGCGAAAACACTGTCATCGTCGGCATCGAGTGTCTGACGCCGTGCGACGAGCACGCGTTCTGCAAGAGCATGGGCACGCTCAGCGCCAGCGAAGGCTACGACGTTCACTTGACCGACCTGGGTGATGCGTACGCGGTGGAGGTGAACACGCCGACCGGTGAGGCGTTGATGGCGCGGCACGCCAGGTCGCGCGAGGCGACTCGCGATGACAATAATCGGTTGAACAAGGTGCTTTCGGACAAATGGCCGCGCTTTCCTTACAAGCTAGACTTTGACGCGACCGAGCTGCCCTCGCTGATGGCGGTGAGCTACAAGAGTCCGCTGTGGGAAGAGCTGGGCGCGAAATGCCTGGCGTGCGGTCAATGCACCATCGTCTGCCCAACGTGCTACTGCTTCGACGTGGTGGACGAGGTAAGCCTGGATGGCAAGAGTGGCGAGCGCAAGCGCATCTGGGATAGCTGCCAGCTCGACGAGTTTGCGCGCATCGGGTCGGGCGAGAATTTCCGCAAGAACCGCTCGCAGCGCCAGCGCCACCGATTCTTCCGCAAGGGCAAATATCTTCCGGATAATCACGGCGAACTGGGCTGTGTGGGCTGCGGCCGCTGCGCTCGTGCGTGCCTGGTGGACATCACCCCGGTCAACGTGTTCAACGCCCTGTACAAGGCGAGGTGACAAATGGCAATTCCAACGATTGATTCCATTTATGTGCCCAGCCCGGCTAAAATTGTCAAGGTTGTGACCATGACGGCGCTCGAAAAGCTGTATACGGTCGAGTTGCCGCATGGGCAGTCGCTCGGGCACAAGCCGGGCCAGTTTGTTCAAGTCAGCCTGCTGGGCATCGGCGAAGCGCCCATCTCGATTTCATCTTCGCCCAGCCGCAGCAACGGCACGTTCGAGCTGTGCGTCCGCAAGGTCGGCGACGTGACAGCCGCCATACACAACTTGGGTGAAGGCGCGACGATTGGCGTGCGGGGGCCGTTCGGCACCGGCTTTCCGCTGGAAAAGTTCAAGGGCCGTGACATTCTGGTTGTGGCCGGCGGGTTGAGCCTGGCCCCGGTGCGCAGCGTCATCAACCAAGTGTTTGACGAGCGGGGTTCGTATGGCCGCTTTATCATTCTGTATGGCGCCAAGACCCCGAACGATTTGCTCTTCAAAGATGAGCTGGCAGCCTGGAGCAAGCGCGACGATGTCGAGTTGCTCACGACGGTGGATCGCGGCGACGCCGAGTGGACGGCCTCTGGCCGTAATGTGGGCGTTATCACGACCCTCTTCCCCAAGATTTCGGTCAATCCGCGCAACACGGTCGCCGTGACCGAAGGGCCGCCCATCATGTACCGCTTTGTGCTGATGGAGCTGCTCGGCAAGGGCATCCCCGAAGGTCAAATCTGGCTGTCGCTCGAGCGGCGGATGAAGTGCGGCGTGGGCAAATGCGGTCACTGCCAGATCAACGGGCTGTATTGCTGTCAGCAGGGGCCGTCCTTCAGCTACGCTCAGATCAAGGGCGTGGAGGAGGCACTCTAATGAAACCCAAGGTTGCTTTCTTTGATTTCACCAGTTGCGAAGGCTGCCAGTTGACGGTGGTGGACTCGCTGCAGACTCACCTCGACCTGCTCGACGCCGTCGAGATCGTCCAGTTCCGCGAGGCGATCAGCGAGCGCGGTGAAGATTACGCGGTGGCCTTTATCGAAGGCTCGATCACGCGCGAATCGGACGAGGCGCGCTTGAAGCAAATCCGCGAGCGAGCAGCCGTGCTGGTGGCGCTCGGAGCGTGCGCGCACCTGGGCGGCGTCAACGCGATCAAGAACCTCTCGCCGCTACAAGATGTGCGCCAGTACGTCTATGGCGACAAGTACGAATGGTTCGCAACGTACGCCGCGCGGCCCATCAGCGCCGTCGTCAAGGTAGATGCCTTTATCCCCGGCTGCCCGATTGACCGCAACGAGTTTATCGAGGTGGTGAAAGCGGTCTTGCTCGGCAAGAAACCGCCCATCCCCGATTACCCGCTGTGTGTCGAATGCAAGCTCAAAGAAAACGTCTGCATGTACGACAAGGGTGGCGTGTGCGCTGGCCCGGTCACGCGCGCGGGCTGCGATGCCATTTGCCCGACGTATGGCGATAGCTGCGAAGGCTGCCGGGGCATGATCTCGAACCCGAACCGCGACTCGATGCAGACGGTGATGACCGCGCGGGGACTCTCGCTGGATGACATCATGGCGCGGATGACGATGTTCAATGCGTACCAGGTCCAACAGATGCAAGCGCAGGCTAAGTAGGAGATGACCATGGCTAACGTGAATATAAAAGTCCATCACGTCACCCGCGTGGAAGGCCACGGCAATATCGTGGTCAACGCCAAGAATGGCGTGCTCGAAGAGTGCCGCCTCGACATTGTCGAGACGCCGCGCTTTTTCGAGGCGATGCTGCGCGGGCGACTGTACACTGAATCGTCTCACATCACCTCGCGCATCTGCGGCATCTGCGCCGTGGGCCACGCCACCGCTTCGCTCCGCGCGACGGAAGCCGCGCTGAACGTGGAGCTTTCCGAGCAGACGCAGCTCTTGCGCAAGCTGATCTTTCATGGCGAGCAGTTGGATAGCCATGTGCTGCACACCTACATGCTCGTCGCGCCGGACTTTTTTTCCGTGGGCAGCGTGATCCCGCTCGCCGCGATTGCGCCCGAGGTGGTCGTGCGCGCGCTGCGCATGAAGAAACTGGCGGGTGACCTGTGCGCCGCCATCGGCGGACGCCACACGCACCCGATTGCGATGACGGTCGGCGGCTTTACGCACCTGCCCACCGTGGATGAGATCAAGGCGCTGCGCAGCCGGCTGGTGGATGCGAGCAAGGATGTGGACGATACCGTTGCGCTGTTCAAGACGCTGCCCTGGCCCAAGTTCGAGCGAGAGACGGAATACGTGGCGCTCTCCAAACCGGACGAGTATGCCTTCATTGACGGCACGATCACCACGACCGACGGCGGCTCGTATGCGATCAAGGATTATCGCCAGGTCACCAACGAGCGCGTGATCGAGCATTCTTCGGCCAAGCACTGCGCGCACAAGCGCGAGTCGTACATGGTCGGCGCGCTGGCGAGGTTCAACGTCAATCACAAGCAGCTCCATCCGCGCGCCCAGTCGGCCGCCGAGGAACTCGGCCTCAAGGCCATCTGCATCAATCCGTACATGAACACGGCGGCGCAGGTCGTCGAGATCGTGCACTGCGTCGAGGATGCTATCCATATCTGCGACGAGCTGATCGCGCGCGGAATCAAGACCGAGCCGCTGTGCAAGTTCGCCGGCAAGGGCGGCGAAGGCGCTGGCTCGTGCGAGGTGCCGCGCGGCATCCTGTTCCACAACTATACGATCGGCGACGATGGGCGTGTGGTGGGCGCGAACTGCATCATCCCCACCGGTCAGAACCTGGCGAACATCGAAGCCGACATGCGAGCGCTCGTGCCGCAGATTCTTGACCAGGGCCAGGAAAAGGTGCAAATGATGATGGAGATGCTCGTGCGCGCGTACGATCCATGCATCTCGTGTTCGACGCATTTCCTCAACGTGAAATTCGTGTAGAGACGTTCAATTGAACGTCTCTACGGTGAACGTCTCTACATTGAACGTCTCTACGGTGAAACCCGTTCTGATTCTGGGCCTGGGCAATCCGCTGCAAGGCGACGACGGTGTAGGATGCCGCGTTGCGCAAGAATTGGAGGGATGCACCTTACCAGATGACGTCGAGGTGATGGACGGCGGGACGCCGGGTGTGGGCCTGTTGAATTTGTTCGAAGGCCGGCAGCGCGTCATTATCGTGGACGCTGCTGAAATGGGCCAGGCGGCAGGCTCGGTGGTGCGCTTCCGGCCAGAAGACGTGACGCTGACCGGCTCGGGGCAGCGGTTCTCGCTGCACCGTTCCGGTGTGGCCGATGCGCTGGCGCTGGCAAGCGAGCTCAAACTCGCGCTCCCAGAGATCGTTGTGTTTGGCGTTCAGACGGAGCGCGCAGATTGGAATGACGGCCTCAGCCCAAAGGTGGAGGCGGCGGTGCCTCAGGTGATTGAAGCCGTTTTGAATGAAGCCAAGGCTACGTAGAGCAGGTTTCAAACCCGCCGACCGTGGTTCAAGGAGCACAACATGGCAAATGAAAAAATCCTGATCGTTGACGATGACGACGACATTGTCTTTTCGATGCGCCTGCCGCTAGAAGCGGCGGGCTATATGGTCTTTCGCGCGGCCTCCAGCCAGGAAGGATTGCAGCAAGTCAAGAACATCCATCCTGATCTTATTCTGCTGGACGTGATGATGGACACGACGACGGCGGGCTTTCAGATGAGCCTGACGCTCCGCAATCCTGATCCAGCCTCCGAGTACGCAGCCTACAAAAAGATTCCCATCATCATGATCACGGCCATCCACACGACGACGCCGCTGCGCTTTGCGCCGGATTCGGACTATTTGCCGGTGGATGCGTTCATCGAAAAGCCCATCGAGCCAGAAGTGCTGCTGGCCAAGGTGCGCGAGTACGTGGGCAGAAAATCTGCCTAGCATCGTCTCCTTCATCGCAATAGCCGGTCGCTTCTGACCGGCATTTGTGTTTGTCAAAGGACATTCGTCAGCGCCGATGGCCGAGCCTTGGCGCGTGAGTCAGGATAAAGGAGCGGTCTGAGGTGCGGAAATCACCGCAGCCCGGCCTTACACTTGTCGAACGGGAACTGGTCGCCAGCCTGGGATGGCTGATCGCCGTCCGTTGGATTGCAGGCGCGGGCGTCCTGACGGCGACGTGGGCCACCGGCCGTTTGTTCGGATTACGGCTGGCGGCGGGGCCGCTGTACGCTATCGGCGCGAGCATCCTCGCTTACAACACGCTCTTTTACTGGATCTTGACCCGCGTCCGGCGCGAATCGCTCATGCCGATGGTGTGGGCGAATCGCCTGGCGCACATGCAAATTGCTGCCGACTGGGTGGCCATGACGCTGCTGATTCACTTGTCCGGCGGCGTCGAAAGCCCGGCCATCCTCTACTTTTTCTTCCATATCGCACTCGCCTCCATTTTGCTTTCAACACGCGCAACATACCTGTACGTTGTCCTCGTCACCTTTTTGGTGGGCGGGACGGTGATGGCCGAATACGTTGGCATTTTGTCTCACGTGCCGGTGGTCGGCTTCCTGGTTTCGCCGCTATACCAGAACCCGGCCTACGTGGGCGGTGTGTTGTTCTTTTTCGTCAGTGCGATGCTGGTGGTTGCGTATCTTTCGACTGGAACGAGCCAGCGCTTACGCAAGCGCGAGGCCGAGGTGGTCGAGTTGGGCCAGAGCCTGCAGAGCGCCTATGACCGTTTGCAGACGCTGTACCAGGGCGCGCGGGCCGTCAGCTCGACGCTTGACCTTCAACAGGTGCTCGACCGCCTGGTCCAGGATACGGCGAAGGCGATGGGCGTACGAGCGTGCTCGATCCGTCTTTTCGACGAGACGGGCGCGCGCCTGCGAGTGGTGGCGGTCTATGGCTTGAGCGAGGCGTATCTGAGAAAAGGCGATTTGGAGCTGGAACGCAACCCGCTCGCGCGCGAAGCTCTGTCCGGCAAGACCATCATCGTGGGTGACGTGCACAATGAGCCGCGCCTGCAATTCCCGGCCGAGGCGATTGCGGAGGGCATCCGTTCCATGCTGACGGTGCCCTTGCCCGGCAAAGAAGGGCCGCTTGGCCTCATCCGCGCTTACAGTGACGCGGTGGATCATTTTACCGACGACGACGCGACCTTCCTTTCGGCCATCGCCAGCCAGGGCAGCCTCGCCATCGAAAACGCGCTTGCCTATCAGGCGCTCGGCCAGCTCGACCAGATGAAAAGCAAGTTCGTGCGGATGGTGACGCACGAGCTGCGCTCGCCGGTGAGTGTGGTGCAAAGCCTCTTGCGGACGATGCTCGCCGGTTACGTCGGAGCCATGCCGGATGCCCAGCGCGATGTTGTCGAGCGAGCGCTGCGCCGCGCCGATTTCCTGCAGGCGCTCATCAATGACCTGCTCGACCTGGCTTCGGGCAAGGTCGAGGTGGCGGCGACGGCTGAACGCGCTCCTGTCCCGTTGAGCGAGGCCGTCGAGCGTGTGGTGAAGCGTTTTGAGATTCCCGCCCGGGAAAAGCAAATTCAGCTCGAGTGGCAGTGCGAGCGCCGCGATGGGCCGATCACGATCATGGCCACCAACGAAGACGTGGATCGCGTATTGAACAATTTGGTGTCAAATGCGGTAAAATATACCCCATCCGGCGGGCGCGTGTCGGTGCATCTATATTGCGTGCAGGGTGAGGCCTGCCTGGAGGTGAGCGATACCGGCATCGGTATCCCGGAAGAGTCCCTGCCGCACCTGTTTGAAGAGTTTTACCGCGCGCCCAACGCCAAGGTCCGGGAGAAGGAAGGCACCGGCCTGGGATTGGCGATCACCAAGGATTTGGTGACTCGCTACGGCGGGCGGATTGTGGTGCAGAGCCAAGTTGGTGAGGGAACCAAGTTTAGTGTAACGTGGCCCACCACGAAGGATTGATCCTCATCCCCGGCCCGCCTTCGGCGTCCCTTCCAGGGAAGAGGGTGTGCACAGTTGGAGGTGAACCCACATGGCTTCTGACGAGCATTTTGACCTTGCTCCATTGACCCAGATACTGGAAGAGTTCAAGGCACAAAAAGGCGCCGTCATCCCCATCTTGCAGCGCACGCAGGACGCTTATGGCTATTTGCCCAAGCCCATCTTGAAGGAGATTTCCAGGCGAACCGGCATTCCGCTCAGCCAGTTGATGGGCGTGGCGACGTTTTATGCCCAGTTCCACCTGCATCGGCGCGGACGGCATATCATTCGCGTCTGCGATGGCACGGCTTGCCATGTGAAGGGCGCGGCCAAGAACGTCGAGGCGGTGGAAAAAGCATTGGACGTCAAGGCGGGCGGCACTTCGCCCGATTACAAGGCTACGCTTGAGATTGTCTATTGCCTGGGTTCGTGCGGACTGGCGCCCGTAGCCGTGGTGGACGAGAAGGTGTACGGTTCGCTGACGCCGGATGCGTTGGTGCAGCAAATGGAGAAACTGGACTAGCGGAAAGTGGGGAGTGGATAGTGGATAGTGATGAGACTGACCACGGACCACCGTCCATCAACCACGGGAGGTTGGGATGCCCAAGCTCAAGAATGTGCAAGACCTGACCCGTGTGAGGGAAGAGGCACAGCAGGCTTTGAAGGCGCGCCTGGAAGGCGGCACTACGATCATCGTCGGCACGGGGACGTGTGGCATCGCCGCCGGAGCGCGCGACACACTGCGAGCGATTGAGGACGAGTTGGCTCGCCGCCAGATCAAGGCATACGTCACGACTGTCGGCTGCATTGGCATGTGCGTCAAAGAGCCGCTGGTGGATATTCAGTTGGCCGGCGAGCCGCGCGTCACCTACGCCAACGTCAGGCCGCACATGGTGCCTCGGCTGATTGAAGACCATGTCCTCCAAGGCCAGCCGGTGCAAGAGTGGGTGATCGGCCAGATGCCGGGCGATTGGTGACGGCGCATCCTCACCCCCGGCCCGCCTCCGGTGTCCCAGCCAGGAAGAGGGGAGAAGGAAGGTTGTCATGGACAAGTACACCACCATCGAAGCGGTGCTTGAACGGGCGATTGAAATCGAAGTGGAATCGGCGGAACTCTATGCCAGGCTGGCGGGCACGGCCAGGAATGCGCCCATCCGCACGCGGCTGGAAGAGTTGGCCGAGATGGAGCGCGGCCACAAGACCAAGCTGGAGCAAATCCGCGCGGGCAACATCAACTGGGCCATCCGCCGCTCTGAGGCCAAGCCGGTCGCCGACCTGCGGCTGACCGATCACCTGGAGGCCAAACCGATTGACGCCAGTGCCGACTACCAGGATGTGCTGCTGGCGGCCGCCAAGCGTGAAAAGATGACGCACGATTTTTACCAGGCGATGGCCGAGCCGGTGACCGATGCGACGATCAAGAGCTTGTTCGAGCTGCTGGCCACGGAAGAGTTGCGCCACAAGCACCTGCTGGAAAAGATCTATGAAGAAGTGGTGTATCAGGCGTTCTGAGTGATCCACAAAGAACACGAAGGACACGAAGGTTTTTCTATCCCTTGGCGCTCCTGCGTGACCTTTGTGGTGGAAAAAAGACATGACCCAGAAAGCGTTTCAAGACTATTATCCCGATAACCTGGCTGTGTGCTATGGCTGCGGTCGCCTCAACGAACATGGTCACCAGATCAAGAGCACCTGGGATGGTGACGAATCGGTCTGTACCTTTATGCCGAGGTCGTTTCACACGGCTATCCCCGGCTATGTGTATGGTGGGTTGATCGCTTCGCTGATTGACTGCCACAGTACGGGCACAGCGGCGGCCGCCATGTATCGCGCGGAGGGACGCGCAATGGACACCGAGCCGCCTTTCCGCTTTGTGACGGCCTCATTGCACGTGGACTATCTAAAGCCGACGCCGATCAGTGTGCCGCTCGAAATCCGCGGTACAGTCAAGGAGATCAAGGGACGCAAGGTTGTGGTGACGTCTACACTTTCGGCCAACGGCGAGGTTTGCGCTCGCGGTGAGGTGGTGGCGGTGCAGATGCCGGAGCATATGTCTCAGGGGGAAGCGGCATGAGACAAATTGAAGACCCTGCGGCTTGGGTCGAGTCGGTTGTCCAGAGCTTTTGCAATAGCTCCGAGAACACATTGCAGAACCCGGCGCAGGAAAGGGCTTGGGACGATCCTCTAGTCGGTTTTTCGAGCGGGGCTGACCCCTTGTACGAGCAATACAAAGAGGTCGTCGGCTCTTTTCACTGGACGCCATCCGAAGCGTTGACGCTGGCCTGGCCCGGCGTCAAGGTGGAACCGCAAGACCTCACGGTGATTAGCTGGGTTTTGCCGCAGACGGAGGCGACCCGAGCCGACAACCAAAAGGAGACTGTCTACCCGGCGGAGCGGTGGGCACGGTCGCGCATCTTTGGCGAAGAATTCAACGTCAAACTGCGAAAGCATATGGTCAAGAGCTTGAAGCAGCAAGGCTATGAAGCCGTTGCCCCTTTGCTCTTGCCCCAGTGGCAAACCAAAGATTCCGACCGCTACGTGATCTCATCAGTTTGGTCTGAGCGCCACGCTGCCTATGCTTCAGGCCTGGGGACGTTTGGCTTGTGCGACGGCTTGATCACGCCCAAGGGCAAAGCCGTGCGCGTCGGCTCGGTGGTGGCTCGCCTTCAGATTTCGCCCACGGCCCGGCCCTATGCCGATCACCATGCCTATTGTCTCTATTTCACAGCAGGAACCTGCCGCAAGTGCATCGAGCGTTGCCCGGTGGGCGCCGTTACCGAAGCAGGCCACGACAAGATCAACTGCCGCCAGCACCTGAAGCCGGTGACGGAAAAGTATGTGAAATCGAATTTTGGGTTCGATGGGTACGGCTGCGGGCTGTGTCAGACGGGTGTGCCCTGTGAGAGCAAGATTCCGACGGAGCAGGATGTGTGATGATTGACCGCTGACCGCAGTGGGCAACCTCATGTTCAAGGTGTGGTGCGGGAGTTTCAGATGGCAACACCAAACGATGTTCTAAATAAATGTCGAACAACGCTTGAGGGTCTATATGGCCGGCAATTTCAAGGGCTGGTGTTGTATGGATCCATGGCCCGTGGTCAGGCGACGCTGGCGAGTGATATTGATTTGCTCGTGCTGTTGAATCAGCCGTTTGATTATTTCGATGAGCTGCGCCGGATTGTGGATGCGCTTTATCCGATTCAACTAGAATCAGAGCAGTTGATTTCCGCCAAACCGGCCCGGCTAGAGGACTATGAACGCGGGCGCATTCAGCTCTATCGGAACGCCAGGCGAGAGGGCAAACTCGTATGACACGCCCGTACGCGGAAGAAATCGCGGCGAACCTGGAACGCGCGAGTCAATCTCTTGGGGCCGCCCAAGAACTGACGGGCAAGGGTTATTATGATATCGCGGCATCCCGCGCGTATTACGCGGCCTTTTATGCCGCCACGGCAGCATTGCTGGCCGAGGGGTTGGAATTGAGCAAGCACAGCGGCGTCATCGCGTCAATTCATCAAAGGTCGCAGCAGGTTTTTTGTCTGCCGTGAAAGCCTTGATTCAGTCTGAAGCATGAAAGACTGGACACCCATTCTCGAACGCTATTTGCGCGGTGACCTGCCTGTTCGGCTGGGCAGGCTTGCGGCGAACCTGAGCCGCAGCAAGTCATTCGCCAGCCGCGAGGGCAACCGCGACGCTACCGAAAGCTTGATTGACGAATTGTCAGAACATGGATAGCAGCTTTCTGCTCATGGTGATCGCAAAATAGAGTTTGTCATGAAAAAGGTAAGAAGCATAGCGAAAGTCTATACCAAAGTGCCTTTGCGAAAGCAACCGAGCGACTTGGCTTATTGGCTGACACAGCCGTATCAAGTTCGCCTGGCAGCACTAGAAGAAATCCGGCGCGAGTATAATCACTGGAGATACGGTGCTGAACCAAGACTTGCAAGAGTTTATACAATCGTTAAACGATAACCAGGTGCGGTACCTGGTCGTCGGTGGCTATGCGGTCGCGCTGCACGGGCATCCACGCTACACTAAAGCCATTGACGTGTGGGTCGAAATTAGCCCGGACAACGCCAAAAGGATGGTCAAAGCACTAGATCAATTTGGCTTTGCTTCGCTTGGTCTGAAGGAAGATGATTTTCTCGTCCCAGACCAGATCATTCAGCTCGGTTATCCTCCAAATCGGATTGACGTGATCAGTACACTTGAGGGCGTAGATTTCGAGGTTTGTTACGCTGCGCGAGTAGAAGTTGTGATTGACACTGTGCCAGTAAACTTTATTGACCTGGAGAACCTCAAGAAGAACAAGAAAGCAGCCGGCCGCCCGCAGGACTTGGCAGATTTGGATCAATTGGGTGGTGCGTGAAAGACTGGAAGGCAATTCGCGAGCGTTATCTGTACGATAGTTTGCCCGTTCGATTGGGTGGACTAGCAGCGAACCTGAGACGCATCAAATCATTTGCCAGTCACGACGCGAACTGCGAGGCCGTCGAAAGTTTGATTGACGAGAGCAAGTATTTCATCGAGTGGACGGCGGCTGAGGTCGAGGTGGATACCGCCGCCGAGTTGGTTGAGTTACATGTCCAGTTGGCGCGATGGCAGCGCAACTGGGCCGATCCCACGCAGTGCAGCCAGGTGGCGGAACAGTCAGCGGCGTGGTCACAGCGCGTGTCGGAGATGTCGGGGCTGTTGCATTGAAGGAGCACGCCAGGCACTAGAACGAATTGAGGAAGGATCGAATTCGTTAGTTCCTGAATTCGTTGTTGTCCTGGGTCAATCCGTCCGTGTGGCGGTTCAGGCCCTAGAGAAGTGACAGGGGGATATTGTGGCAGCAGCAATGACGGTCAAGGAAAAGGTGACCAAAGCGTTAGATGGTTTGAGCGAGGGCGAGCTTGAGCAGGTCGCCGAGTATCTCAAGACCTTGAAATCTCACTCGCAACACTATGTGCAGTTTGCCGAGGATGATCGTCGCCTGGCCGAAGCTGGGATGGCGGAGTATAACGAGCAGCTACTCGCAGAGGAAAAGGTAGCTACGGTAACACAGTTCAAAATCGTAGTTGAAAAACATTCTGACGGCTACGTGGCTTACCCGCTCGATCTCAAAGGCGTGGTCGTGGGTGAGGGCGATACCTATGAAGAAGCCTTGGCCGATGTGAAATCTGCCATTCGATTTCACATCGAGACTTTCGGAAAACAGGTTTTGGAGGCGGAACCGCTTGTGCTGGAAGCATTCGTGGCCGAAGCGGGAGTGGCGATTTGATCAAATTTCCCGTTGATGCTCCCCTCGCCAGGGTCATCAAAGCTTTCCAGGCCCTCGGTTTTCGTGTGGTGCGCGAGGGCAATCACATTGCGATGGAGAGGCAAAACATTGACGGGACTCAAACGCCAATGACGATACCGAATCATCGGACGATCAAGAGTTCTACTCTGCGTGCGATACTCTCACAGGCCAATATATCCAGGGATGATTTCTTGAAGGCTTATGAGGAAGTGTAGTTAACGGCGCACGAAAGACTTGCGCGACTCGCCAGCGCTATCTCCGTGATGATCTGACGGTTCGCTTGGGCGGATTGGCGGCGGACCTGAGCCGCATCAAGTCATTTGCCAGCCACGACGCGAATCGCGAGGCCGTCGAGAGTTTAATTGACGAGTCCAAGTATTTCATCGAGTGGACGGCGGCTGAGGCCGAGGCAGACACTGCCGCCGAGTTGGTCGAGTTGCAGGTCCAATTGGCGCGGTGGCAGCGCAACTGGGCGCGCATCTGGGCCGATCCCGCGCAGCGCAGCCATGTGGCTGAAAAGTCGAGCGCGTGGTCACGGCGCGTGTTGGAGATGTCGGGGCTGTTGCATTGAAGGAGCATGCCAGGCACTGCAACGAATTGAGGAAGGATCGAATTCGTTAGTTCCTGAATTCGTTGTTGTCCTGGGTCAACCCGCTTGTGTGGGGTTTAGTGGATGGATCTCTTGAGGCCGACATGAAGATTGAGGCGATTCCGAACAAAGGGCCAGCCAGTGTTGGCCCACAACTTGAAGAACTCTTGGATTGGTCTGAACATATTTGTATAGCCTCGGCATTTGCGACTCCTGCATCACTTGACCGGATAGAGACGGCTTTGAGTCAAGCACAAGAAAATAGTCGTCGCTTCGAAGTCTATTTACTGATTGGCCTTTATCAACGCTTTACGTCTGCACGGGCTATCGCAAAAGCCCTCCGGCTCCAAAGAACTTACCCAGAGATGTTTTCCATTCGAGTCGCACGAAATAGTCGTTTCCACTGGAAGTTGTACATTTTTGGGAAAGGCAACTCGCGGAAATTCTTTGTTGGTTCGGCCAACTTCACTGAAGATGGTCTAACAGCTTCCGGCGAGTTGTCTGTCAAGATCACAGCTCAAGTGGGTGCAAAGCGAAAAAGTTGGGGCAGTCAATTGGAGTCGTGACTGGAACCTGGTAGAATTGCGCCTGAGGCCGTTCTGCCAGGAGCTTCTACCGTGGAGTCCAATACTGCCGCATTGCTCGATTTTGACCAAGCCCTGCA
>CAYGWJ010000185.1:0-5079 GCA_964353405.1 uncultured Anaerolineae bacterium | reverse complement strand
CGCGCTGGTGGAACGAGGCATCGTCGTGGAGCGACAGGTAGAATTTGAATTGCGCTACAAGGGTTATCGCATTGGCCGTTTCTTTGTGGATGTAGTAGCAGACGGCAAACTGGTGATCGAGCTCAAGGTGGAAGAAGCATTGTTGCCACATGCATTATCGCCGCGCCGTGCAGATAGAATTGCGCCTGCGCGGCATCGCTTACGAGGTAAAGAAGGAGATTACGATCCTGTTTCGCGAGCGGCCTATTGAGAAGCGAGAGACGCGACTGATCATCGTGGACGACAAATTGGTTCTCGCGCCGGTGGCCGTTCGCGAGATCACGCCAGCCCTCAAAGGGCGTTTCCACCAGTATGTCCGTTTGTCAGGGCTTCGGCTTGGCCTGATCGCCAATTTCCACGCGCCGAGGCTGGAGATAGCAACGGTCAGGGTATGAAGAAATGACAACGAATGGGAATTCGGTAAATCCCGAAATTCGTTGTCATACTTGTGTTTGGCATCCTTGACAAATCTATCGCCGAGCGCATCGCGGCGGGCGAAGTCGCGGAACGCCCCGCCTCAGTCGTCAAGGAATTGGTCGAAAACGCGATTGACGCTGAGGCGCGCGCCATCTCGGTCGAAATCCGCGAGGGCGGGCTGGCGCTCATCCGCGTTTCCGACAACGGCAGCGGCATGTCGCGCGCGGATGCGCCGCTCGCCGTCGAGCGCTTTGCCACGAGCAAAATCGCGACGGCGGACGATTTGAACGCCATTCGAACGCTGGGCTTTCGCGGCGAGGCGCTGCCCTCAATTGCCAGCATGTCGCAGTTGGACATCCTCACGCGAACGCGCGACCCTTCGCCAGGCTCAGGGCAGGCTCCCATCGAGGGGACACGAGTACACATGGAGAATGGAGAAAAGAGATTGGAGATTGCCGGCGCGCCGGTCGGCACGCAGGTCATGGTGCGCAACCTGTTCTACAACGCGCCTGCGCGGCGCAAATTCCTCAAATCGCCGCTGCGTGAAACCGAGCTGAGTCTCAAGACGCTGATGACCTACGCGCTTGTCTATCCGCAGATTGCCTTCCGGTTGGTCGTGGACGGACGTGAGACAATGAACCTGCCCCCTTCGCAAGGTTTAGGTTTAGAGCGCATCGGCGCAGTGTGGGGGCGCGAGGTCGCGGCAGACATGGTCGAGCTGAGCACCAGGAGTGTTGACCTGCGCGTGCACGGTTTTGTCTCTCGGCCTACACTCGCCCGCTCGAGCCGCGAATGGCAAATGTTCTATGTGAATGGTCGCCCCATCCGTTCGGGATTGCTCGCCGTGATGTTGGAGCGGCCCTACGCCGGGCGGATTCCCCTCCATCGCCATCCGCTGGCGGTGATCAACATTGACGTTGACCCGCGCCTGGTGGACACGAACGTTCACCCGCGCAAAGCCGAAGTGCGGTTCTACCAGGAGCGCGCGATTTATGGCGCTGTCACGCAGGCCGTCGAACAAGCGTTGCGTGGATTCCCCCTCATCGTTCAAGCCGGCGGGACGGATTGGTCGTTTGCCAATATCCCTGGCCAAGCAACCCTGGAGCTGGCCCTGCGCGAGCCGGGCGCAGATTACGGTTATGACGCCGGGCCGTGGCGAGCCGTCGGGCAAATCCACAACACCTACATCCTCGCGCAAAGTATGGACGGCCTGGTGATTGTGGATCAGCATGCGGCGCAGGAGCAGATTTTTTACGAGCGATTGACTTCTGGCAAGCCTGTAGGGGCGTTTGGCCAAACGCCCTCACTTGGCCAAATGCCCTTACAGTTGATGCCGAAGGAAGCCGAGTTGGTGCGAGAGCACCTGGAAGAATACCAATCGCTCGGAATCGAGATCGAGCCGTTTGGAGAGAACACGTTTCGAGTAACAGCGCTACCTGCGTTCATCAAGCTGGCTCCGTCGGAACTCGTCACCGCTTTGGTTGAAGAACACGAGCACAGTCGCACACTTGAAGGCGGCGAACTGCGCAGCCAACTCGCCGCCAAGGCGGCCTGCCTCTGTGCGATCAAAGCCGGCGATGCGCTGGACCCCGATCAACAGCAAGCGCTCCTGGACGAGCTGAGGCAAGTCTATTCTCCCGCCACCTGCCCGCACGGCCGCCCGGTCTTTGTGATTGTGCGACTGGAGGAACTGGACCGACGATTCCTCAGGCGGTAAATCCACTGCGAGCATTGCCCCGCCGGCATTTTGACATCCGTCGCCCGGCGGGGTAGAATCAAGTCATCTAGCAGCTTGTCGGAGAGACGTAGTTTAGCCCCTTGTGGGCGTGAAAACAACGGGCACAAGGCCCTATGCTACGGGGCTCTCCGACAGGCTACTAGCACCGCCAACACACTTGCGAGGTCAACCATGTCTACGCTTTTACTGCGCCACGCCAGACTACTCATCACCATGGATGACGAACGACGCCAGATTCCCGATGGCGCGCTGTTCGTCCGGGACAACATTGTTGAACAGGTCGGGCCGACGGCAGAGCTCGCCTCTTGGCAGGCCGACCGCGTGATGGACGCGCGCGGCAAGATCGTTCTGCCGGGACTCGTCAACACGCACCATCATCTTTATCAGACCCTCACGCGCGCCCTGCCCGCCGCGCAAAACGCCACGCTGTTCGGCTGGCTCAAGACGCTCTATCCCATCTGGGCCGAGATGGATGCCGACGCCATCTACACCAGCACACTCGTCGGCTGCGCCGAGTTGATGCTCTCCGGCTGCACCACCGCCAGCGACCACTTGTACATTTTCCCGAATGGCTCCAAGCTCGACGACGAGATCCGCGCCGCGCAGGAAATCGGCATCCGTTTCCACGCCAGCCGTGGCTCGATGAGCCTGGGCGAAAGCAAGGGCGGCTTGCCGCCCGACCGCGTCGTCGAATCGGAACAAGCCATCCTGCGCGACACGCAGCGATTGATCGAGACGTATCACGACGCCAGGCCGTATGCCATGTTGCGCATCGTCGTCGCGCCATGCTCACCGTTCTCCGTCACGCCTGACTTGATGCGCGAAGCGGCACGGCTGGCGCGCGCGTACAACGTCCACCTGCACACGCATCTGGCCGAGACGAAGGACGAGGAGCATTTCTGCCTGGAACAGTTCGGCCATCGCCCGGTCGAATACGCCGAAGAACTGGAATGGGCCGGGGCCAACGTCTGGTATGCGCACGGCGTCCACATCAACAAGCGTGAAATCAAGCGCATGGCAAAAGCCGGGACCGGCGTGGCCCACTGCCCCACGAGCAACATGCGGCTGGCTTCGGGCATTGCGCCCGTTCGAGCGTACCTGGACAACGGCGTCAAAGTGGGCCTGGGCGTGGATGGCAGCGCCAGCAACGACGCCTCGCACTTGTTGGCGGAAGCGCGTCAGGCGCTGCTGCTTCAGCGTGTGATGGGGAACCCTGCAGCGCTGACCGCCGAAGAAGCGTTGTGGCTGGGCACGCGCGGCGGCGCACAGGTGTTGGGTCGAGACGACATCGGCCAGCTTGCGCCGGGCAAGGCCGCCGATTTCATCGCCATCAACGCGGACACGCTCGACTATGCAGGCTGCCAGCATGACCTGCTCGCGGCGATGATCTTTTGCGCGCCGCAAAAGGTTGACCTGTCGGTGATCAACGGCCAAGTCGTCGTGCAGGACGGTCACCTGACCACGCTCGACCTGGGGCCAGTCGTCGAGCGGCACAACAAGATCAGCCGGCAGATGCTGGAACGGGCGGGAGTTGCGTGATGCGTGATGCGCGACGCTTGTTTGCCCTTGCCTTCGTCGGCGCATTTGCCGTCGCCATCTACGCCTACGTCCTGCCACTGCCATTCTTCCGCGACGACATGGTGATGCTGCTGTGGCTGCGCGACATGCCGTGGGGCAAGCTGTGGGTAGATGCGACCGGCTTCCCTTACTATCGCCCGCTCAGCTTTTCAACGCTCAAGCTCTCCGAGCTGGTCTTTGGCTGGCCGGAGCCGATCTCGCTGCACGTGCTCAACCTTGCCCTGCACGCGGCGAACAGCGTCTTGGTTGCGCTGCTGGCCGGGCGTTTCTTTGAGGGCCATGGCAAGCGCATCGCGGCGATTTCGGCCGGGTTGTTCTTTGCCGCCTATCCCTTCACCTACGAGATCATGCCGACCACTGGCCCCATTTTCCAGTTACAGGCAACCTTTTTTGGGCTGGGCGCTGCCCTCGCCTATGCTCGTTATCGCGCCACGTCTCACGCTCTGCGCTCCAGGTGGCTGTGGGTATCACTGGCATTGGCGCTGCTGGGCGCGTTCACGTGCGAGTACGGCGTCATTATTCCCGCGTTCGTCGTGCTGACCGAAGCGATGTTGTGGTGGCAGGGCGGCCCGTCGTGGTGGCGGGGCGGCCCATCGTGGTGGCAGGGCCGCCCGGCGTGGTGGCGGGGCGGGACGTCGTGGTGGCAAGGCGGCCCGTCGTGGTGGCGGGACGGCCCATCGTGGTGGCGAGGCGGCCCATCGTGGTGGCGAGGCGGCCCATCGTGGTGGCGAGGCGGCCCATCGTGGTGGCGGGGCGGCCCGATGATGAATCATCGAGCTGAAAATGTAAAGCCCGCTGAAGCGGGCTACAAATTCTCTTTCGTCCCTTTTGCCTATTTCACCTTCACCGCTATTTACCTAGCTGCCTGGACACTCGTCCCCAAATCCCGCGCCGAGCCGCCGTTGATCTTGCAGGGGCTTGCCGTGGCGCTCAAGAACATGCCGGTGACGGGGCTGTATTACTTGCAGGGTCTCACGTATCCGCTGCAGACACTCGCCTGGCCGCTCGTCCGCGCGACGGGGATGGGCCAACCGCTTGCGGTCGGCCTCATCGCCATCTTGGCGCTTGCGGCTATCGTCGCACTCTTTGCCTGGGGCAGGCGACTGCCGTTGCTGACGTTTGCCCTGGCGTGGTTCGCCGTTACGCTCGCGCCGATGTGGCCCATGCTCAACGCCGATTACACGCTCAACGGCCCGCGTCTACACTACCTGCCGTCCATCGCCACCAGCCTCATCTGGGGCAGTCTTGTGGCGATTCTATTCTGTCATTCTGAGCCGCTTCGCGGCCAAGAATCTCTGCCTCGCAAA
>CAYGWJ010000184.1:0-2572 GCA_964353405.1 uncultured Anaerolineae bacterium | reverse complement strand
CACGCTCACCGTCCGGCCGCCGCAACCCTCCGCCAATCCTCAAGAGCGCGAGGAACAACTCAAGGCTCTGGCCGACGAGCGGCCCATCGCGGACGTGGAAGCGTACATCAACGGTGAGCTGATCGGCGGCATCCGCAAGATCGCCAAGCCGCCTGTCCCGCTGCACAAGCCGCAGGATCGGCCCTACGCCGAGTCGGAGATCAGCGTGACGCCGTATCCACTCCAGGCCAACAAGCCCGCCACCATCACCACTCAGATCATGAATACGAGTGATGTGCCGCAGACCATTCGCGTCCTGTTCGGCGTGGCAGACTTTGGCGTCGGCATTACCTTCACCAACACCAACATCGTGCCGACAATGACGGAGGTGACACTCGGGCCCGGCATCAGCACGACCGTGTCTGCCGTGTGGAAGCCGCCCTTTGCCGGGCATTGGTGCATCCAGATCATCCTTGAAGATGCGCAGGATCAATATCCGCCGCAGCGAAGCCAGCGTAACGTGGAAGTGGAACGGCGGCCGGCCAACTCGTGCGAGCCAATCGTCAGAGATTTCTGGTTGCAGAACTCGACCTGGCTGACTGTCACAGTGACGCTTGGCTCAAGCGCCGTCAACCTGCCGCCCGGCTGGACCTATAGCACCAACATCACGGAGACTGTACTTGGGCCTTTCCAGGGCATCACCGTCACGCTCACCATCACGCCGCCGTGCGGGCTGGCTGCGCTCGACTGGCTGGCGCCTGAGGGCGCGCTCGGCACCGGCGCGAGTAGCCTGGCCGAGGTCAACGTCGAAGGCTATATCGAAGGCGAGTTGATGCCGGAAAGCGGCGGCATCCAGGTGCAGATCGAGATCGAGCCGTCGGAGAACAAAATCTATCTGCCAATCGTCATGAAGAACTGACCGCTTCGCGTGACCAATAACCGCACCGCGTGACGAACGATCGCCCTATGTGTCGCATCGTTCGACACGCGGAGCGGGCCAGTGAACGCCAAGACACGAGGCCCCTCTGCTTCCCCCTGCCCCTCCCTCTCCCAAACCTGGGAGAAGGAGGGTGTGGGCGAGGGAGCAAACGATAGCTTCGTGTCTTGGTGTCTTTGTGGTAGAATTTAGCGCAGAGAGCATTCCCCAATTTCTGCCCTCCAAACCCTACACGAAAGGAGACGTTGCTTTGAAAGACCTCGTCGAGGGCGCACTGAACGTCGCTCAACTCAAGAGCGCAACCTATGCGGACGTGCGACTCGTCCGCCAAGAAGTCGAATCCATCAACGTCAAGAACGGCATTGTCGAGGCGCTGCACCACGGCCAGAACCAGGGTTTTGGCGTTCGCGTCATCGCGGATGGCGCATGGGGCTTTGCCTCATCCGCTGTGCTGACGACCGCCGAGGCCGAGCGTGTGGCGGCGTTGGCTGTGAGCATTGCTAGAGCTTCCGTGCTGCTCAAGACACAAGACGTGGACATCGGCCCGCCTATTGTCAGTCGGGGCGAATACCACACGCCCCTTGTGACTGATCCGTTTACGGTCCCGCTCGAACGCAAGCTGGATACACTCCTGAAAGCCAATGCGGGAATGCGCCGGTCGCCCGGTGTCAAGGTGGCGAGCGGCTCGATGACGTTCATCCGTGAGCGCAAGACCTTTGCCAGCACCGAAGGCAGCCGGGTCGAGCAGGAAATCGTCGAGTCTGGATGCGGCCTCACGGCGACAGCGGTGAGCGATGGCGAAGTGCAAGTGCGCTCGTATCCGAATGCCTTTGGCCGTCACCAGATGACACGCGGTTACGAGTTCATCGAGCAGGTAGACCTGGTCGGCAACGCCGAGCGCGTGGGCGCGGAAGCCGATGCGCTGCTTCACGCGGACAGGTGTCCCAGTGGTGTGACGACGGTTATCATCGGGGGGCCACAACTCGCGCTTCAGGTGCACGAGTCGTGCGGGCATCCGATCGAGCTGGATCGCGTGTTCGGAACGGAAGCATCGTTCGCGGGCACATCCTTCCTCACCACGGAAAAACTTGGCACGTTCCGCTATGGCTCGCCTGTGGTCAACCTCACGGCGGATTCCGTCACTCCCGGCGGACTGGGCACATTCGGCTGGGATGACGAAGGCGTGCCCGCGCAAAGCACGCCCATAGTGCGCGACGGCATCTTTATGGGTTATCTGATGTCACGCGAGACTGCGCGCAAGATCGGCAAGACTTCCAACGGCTGTATGAGAGCTTCGGGCTGGAATCGGACGCCGATCATCCGCATGGTCAATGTGAGCCTGGAGCCGGGCACGTGGAGACTGGAGGACCTCATCGCCGATACCGACGACGGCATTTATATGGACATGAATCGCTCGTGGTCTATTGACGACCGGCGGCTGAATTTCCAGTTCGGCACCGAGGTCGCGTATGAAATCAAGGGCGGCAAGCTGGGCCGTCTATTCAAGAACGCTATCTAGTTTCTGTCTGGAAAGTCCATGTTTAGGCCGCCAGTGCTGCCGGTCGCCGTCGGCGCGGCTTGAGGATGAATCGAGCGATATTCACCAGATTATTGACGATGCAGCCCCAGCCGACCCACTTTTCAAAACCGGCCTCG
>CAYGWJ010000183.1:0-26681 GCA_964353405.1 uncultured Anaerolineae bacterium | reverse complement strand
CACGATATCGGGCGAGCCATCAATCCATGCGACGCAGAAGGTCAAATCGAGGGCGCCATCGTGATGGGCGTCGGCGCGGCCTTGATGGAAGAATTCATTCCCGGCCAGAGTAGTGGATTCAGCGATTACATGCTCCCCACCATGCGGTCCATGCCCGAAATGCGCGTTCACCTGGTCGAGGCGACTGGGCGTTACGGGCCATTCGGGGCCAAGGGTCTGGGCGAAGCCGCCATGCTGCCGACCGCGCCCGCCATCGTCAACGCCGTCTCCCGAGCCATCGGCGCGCGAGTGCGCCACTTGCCAGCCACCAGCGAACGAATCCTGGCGGCGATTCACCACTGATCATTCATTGCCGACTTTTGATTTGCGGATTCTGCATGACCCATACCTACCTTTATCCCACAACGATAGAACAAACTCTGACCATGCTTGCCGAATGGAACGGCCAGGCGCGCATCATTGCGGGCGGTACCGACTTGATGCTCGAGATGCACAAGGGTCGGCACGCCCCGGCTTGTCTTGTAGACATCACTCATATTCCGGAGTTGGATCGGATCGAGGTTAGCGACGAGTGGGTAACTGTCGGGGCTGCCGTGACCTTTGGCGTGTTGCAGGAGCATCCCTTTTTGCGCGAGCGCGTCCCGGCGCTGGTAAAAGCGGCTTGCTCGGTCGGCGCGAGGCCGATCCAAGCGATGGCGACATGGGCCGGCAACATTGCCCAGGCTATGCCGGCCGCCGATGGCGGTGTGGTCGCCGTGGCGCTTCAGGCCGAGGCTCGCGTGGTAGATCGGGACGGCGTGTGCTGGGCGCCGGTCGAATCGCTTTACCAGGGAGTCAAGACGTCATCGCTCGATTCAACGCGGCAGATGATTTCGCACTTGCGGTTTGCCGCGCCAGGAGAAAAATGGGGCTGCGCGTGGAAACGTGTCGGGCGACGGCCCTCGCTCACGCTGCCCATCCTGAACTGCGCAGCGACCGTTCAGCTCGCGCCGGACGGAGAAACCGTCGCGGCTGCGGCATTGGCGTTGGGACCAGTGGCGGCCCGGCCCTTTCGCGCGCGGCAGGCTGAAGCGTTCCTGGCCGGGCGCGCGCCGACGCGCGAAACAATAGAGGAGGCCGCGCGCATCGCCCAATCCGAATGTCATCCGCGCTCCAATCCGCTGCGCGCGTCAAAAGAGTACCGCGAAGCATTGATTCCGGTGATGGTACGGGAGGCGCTGGCTCTAGCTGTGGAACGTGCGAGAGCGAGCCACGCCATCTAGTCAGCCTACAGGTGTTTTTCCGCTGCTCGATCCACCACGCCTTGAATGGCCTTCGCCATATCTCCGGGCAACGCCTCGGGTTGATGCGTCTCCAATACCTTGAGCGCCCTTTCCCGCGCCCGCTGGCGAAACGTCTTGCCGCCGGCCGCCGACCAATTCTCCCAGCGTTGTCGCTCGATCAACTTGGGGTACCAGTCTTTACGGAAATGCGCGCGCGTGTGGGGACTGGAAAGGAAATCACCCTTGGGGCCGAATTCGTGGATCACATCCAGCGCCAGCGTCTCGCGGCTGACCTCGACGCCTTGCGTAAAGCGCCGGATCCAGTGGATGACCTCGTCGGCCATGACGACGGATTCGAGCGAGTTGGTCATGCCGCCCGCCAGATAGCCCACGTCGTGAATCAAGTGCGAGCCGGCCAGCGTCTCGGTCAAGAGCGAAAGCGAGATTTCGGCTAATGCCTGCTCGTCGGGCAACTGCGAATCGCTGCAGCCACCCAGGCCAAAGATCGGCATGTTGTAATAGTGCGCCATCTCGACGCACAGCACGCGGTTCTCTGGCGCGGCGTAGACATCCTGCGTCGTGCGCATGTCGAGCATGTCCTGCGTGCCGCCGGTGAGAATGATCGGCGCGCCCTCGCGCTTGAGCTGCGCGATGACCAACCCAGCCAGCTCGCCGGCGTTGCCGAATGCCACCGCGCCCGCGTGCGTCACCGGGCCGTTCGTTCCGCGCAAGACCACCGGGTTGTACGTCGTCGGCAGGCCCTTCTCGGCCATGAACAATAGCTTTTGCAGCGACTCGGCGTTGTGCTGGATGGGCGAGGTCACGTTGATGTAGCACGCGCAAATCGGATTCCGGCGCAGCGCATCCGCGCCGCCCGCGACGATCTCAGCCATCTCCACACAGTCCACGCAGCCAGGGAAATCGGTGGTGACGAACAGGATCGGCTTGACGCTGTTCGAGAGCAGCGCCTGCATCTGGTAGCGGTCGGCGATGACCTGCGGCGCGTCGGATGCCATGCAGAACGACATGAGAAAATCAATGTTGGGCAGCGCGTCCAGCACGCGCGCCGCTTCGACGACGTCGGACAGCGTGCCTGCTCGATGCTCGCCCGTGCGAACGTCAATTACGTTGGGGCAATCCGAGCCGCAGCCATAGTACACGTTGCGCCCTTGTAGCGCCATCACGCGCTGGCCGTGGCGGTTCGCCCAGGTGATACGCTTGGGCGCAGTCCTCAACGCCCACTCGACCAGGTGCGAAGGAATCCGCACCCAGCCGTCGTCAAGCACGTGCCCGCCCGCTTTGCGGAGCAGGTCAATCGCTTCCGGCAGGTGCAACTGGACGCCGGTGCGTTCCAGGATTTCCAGGCTGGCCGCGTGCATCTGAGCCAGTTGATCATCCGAGAGCTTGCGAAAGTAAGGAGCGAGAAAAGCAGAATAGTTGCTTTGGATCATAGAGTTTATCCTTGAAAGAGATTGATGTGTGAAACGTCAAACGCCGTAATCTTACCGCAAGACGCCAGGAACGCCAAGGCTCGTTATTGGCTGCCCTTGGCATTCTTGGCGTCTATTGACGAATTGCGGGTCGGCGCTGATGTCGCGCGGGCCAGGCAAGGCTAAACGGAAATAGTTCGACCTGATCACATGCGATCTGGCGCTGAACGATATTCCCGATTATCGAGCCTTGATCGAGGACGCGAGTGCCACGCTCGAGTGGCAGGGCCAACGCGCCCAATGAGCACTCTTGACCTGACTGGCGCTGCGGAGATGTTGCCGCTAACGCTCTGCCTGCACGTACGTCAAGCCTTCTTCCTGAGCACATATTCGCAATGGTCTTGTCCATACGCGATGGTGTTCCCCCACGAATCGCCCCGGCTGAACGTCAGATCGGGAAAAGCTTTAGATTCTCGCGCAGGTTGTTTATTTGCCCAGCCCGCACTGACGCGCCGCTTGATTTGCTGTTCAGCCTGCGATATACTCTGGCTGAACCACTACTTGAGTCTGGAAGAGACCAATCCAGACGAATACAGATGATCTGGCAGAGATGGGGACCATGCATGAAAGCACAGGCAGCCCGAGACCTGGGACAACGCATCGCCGCTCATGTTCAGGCGGGTCGAATGTCCAGCGTAGAGTACAACGCCGCCTACTCGTTGCTGGCGCCGGTTCTGGCGGAGCACACACCCTTTCCGATTTTGGGATACATCGGTGAGGCCATCGGCGCAGGTCCACTCAAGGCTGTCAACCGTTTCCTCGAGCGCGTCGCGGCGGCCAGGACAGAGGGCGGCTGGGTCGTAATCGGCAGCGCGCTGGGCCAGCAGTTGGAGCGCGACCTGACCGGCGCATTGTCTCGCTGCCACAGCTTTATCATCGCCGGCGACGTGTGGTACGCAACGGACATCCTGGGCGAGCGCGTCCCCGGCCCGGCGCTCATCGCACACTTGCCGCATACACTGAATCTGCTTGCCCCCTGGCGTCAAGACGCCAACCGCTGGGTGCGGCGCACGGTCGGCGTCGCCGTTCACTTTTGGGCCAAGCGTTCGCGCGGCGCACCCGAGTACGTGCCCCAGGCCAAACAGTTGTTGGCCCTACTGGAGCCGATGTTCGAGGAACAGGACAAGGATGCCATCAAAGGCATAGGCTGGGGACTCAAGACGCTTGGCAGATACTATCCCGATCTGTTGACTGACTGGCTGGCACAACAAGTCGTCCATCGCCAGCGCCGGCCACGGGCCCTGATGCTGCGCAAGGCCCTCACCTATTTACCCGCCCCACAGCGCGCTCGCGTCACGGGAGACCCATCATCATGAAACTAGAGTTTCAGGAATATCGCGCTCGCAAAATCGTCAACGTCCACCGCCACGTGGACGGCCCCTGGTTCTGGGGCCGGTACTCGGCCCATCACTACCAGGCTGCCGGTCATGAACGACGACGCTGGCGACGCCAAAAAGACCACCAGCCCCTTTAGCTCTTCTTCTTGCCCGTAGCGCTTCATGGGCGTATTCGCAACGATCCTCTCGACAATTTCAGGATATCGGCGGCTGGCATCCGTCTGTGCAGTCGGTATATAGCCGGGAGCGATGGCGTTCACCCGGATGTTGTACTGCGCCCAATCCGACGCCATTTCCTTGGTCAACTGGGCAACTCCCGCTTTGGCTACGCAATAGGGCACGTTATGGCGCGGGACAATGTTGCTGATGACCAGCGCGTTAATCGAGGACATGTTGATGATGACACCGCCCTCGCCACGGGCGATCATACATCTGGCCACCGGCTTGGCAACATAGAACATGCTGGAGAGGTTGGTGTCTATCATTCGCCGCCAGGCTTCATCGCTCTCTTCGTCCAATGACAAGCCATCCGAAGGTATACCGGCGTTGTTCATGAGGATGTCCATTTTGCCAAGCCGGTCAATCACCGTCTGGACAAAAGGCTCAATTTCGTCCGAACGAGTGACATCCACCTTGCCATATTGGGCTCGCCGCCCCAAACCGGCGATCTCGGCCTCGGTGCGTTTGCCGTCTTCTTCCAACAAGTCGCAGATGGTCACGTCTGCGCCAGCCTCTGCCAGTGCCAGCGCCGCTTGTCGCCCCAGGCCACGCGCCGCACCGGGGCGCGAGTGCTCCAAACAAGCTACCATCACCGACGCAATGCCGCGCCCGTGCGTTATGCCGTAGCGGCCCCCCAAGACCATGCTGAAGCCACACGGCGCGATGACGTCCGCCCATTTCTCGATCTCGGCATAGTCGAGTTTCTGGCAGGCCTTGTACAGGCCGATCGCGGCGTGCGGCGAAGTTGGCCAATTCGGTCACATAGCCTGCCGCGCGATAGGGCGCCTCGAAGACAATCTTTTGGGGTGTCATACTCATGAGCGACTCCCCAAAAAGGTTTTGTTCAGGACAGAGTTGGACGATAATGCCGGGCATAGTCAGTGACTAACAAATAGAGCGGCGGTTCGTCTTCTTCAATGGCAGGGAAGCGGCCGATCGGATCGTAAAAGCGATTGTCCGATTTGTCGTCGTTCACCACGGACACTTCGCCCACCAGGACGCGCTCTGCTGCCCCCCAGAACCGGTGATACAGGCGCATGGGCAAGGAAATGCTCTCTCCGGGCGTCAGCTCGACAAAGCCGCCGGCTTTGACCACACACCTGACCCCATCTATGCTCACCATCACGTCGGTGTCGGCCAACTGGTCGTCCGGCGTCGAATTGTAGAGTTGGATCACCAGCTTGCCGCCGCCCCGGTTGATGATGTCCTCCATTTTGCTCCAGTGAAAGTGCAACGGCGTGACCTGATCTACGCCCACGATCATGATTTTTTCAGCATAGAGCTTGCCCTGCATCCGCTTCAGGTTGTCCGGGTTGCCGTTGCGGGTGGTGAACAAGAACAAGCCCTTCCTTTTGTATTCGCCCAATCCGAAATCGGTGATGTCCCAACCCATCTGGTTGTCCACGATCTCGCGCACTTCCTTGCCTTTGGTTGCCCAGTCGGCCGGTGACCAGTAGGCGAATGGCGGCAGGTGAAAGCCGTGCTTTCGGATGAAAGCATCGGCGTCTCGTATGATGGCATTGATCTCTGAGCGTTTCATCGTGCATCTCCTTGTATGTAGTATGGCGGCCATCCTCCCAGAAGCCGTAAACCAAGCCCGTGTCGAGTCCCGCCGGCCGTTCAGCAGGCAGCCCTAGCCCTGCTCAGCATATTGCAACACGGTGCTCGGCAGCGCGCGCACAAACTCGTCGAGCTTTCGCTTTTGATCGGCGTTCAGTGGCTCCAGTGGCGAGACCGGTTTGCCCGTGCCGATACCCAGACTGGCCAGCGCGTACTTGATGCCTGCAATCCAGTTAGGCGCGGCAAGTGGCAGGTATTCGCGCAAGACCATGATGCGCTCTTGCACACAGTCCACCTCTTCCCAATCCTGTTTCTGGGCTGCCTGGTACGAGCGGATAAACGTCTGTGGTTCAAGATTGCCGCACACTGGCACGATTCCGCAGGCGCCAACCCGCCAGCCCTCGGCGATGCCGGGTTCGTCGCCCATGAATAGTTTGAGCCCAAATGGAGCGGCTTCGGCGATCAGGCGTTTAAAGTAGGCCAGATTCCCTGAGCTTTCCTTGCAGTACTTGATCAAGCCGCGTCGAGCCAGCTCGACCACGATCTCGACCGGAATATCAGAGTTGGTGCACGAGGGAATATTGTAGGCGATCATAGACATCCCACGACTGCCGTCTGCGCACTCGGCGAACAACCTCAGGTGCTCGTCGGGCGTCTTGAGCGTGGTGTAAAAGGTGGGCGTGACGACGAAATACTTGTAACCGATATCAGCCAGAATCTTGATCCGCTCTTTGACCCTCTGAGTCGAAGTGTCAATCGCGCCACCCAAGAGTGGCAGCGCACCCCCGGCTTCGTCCAATGCGATTTCCATCATCCGCTGCCACTCGCGGGCGGTGAGGAGTGGGCCTTCGCCCGCCGAGCCGCCGACAAAGAGGCCATGGACGCCGGCCTCGACGAGTCGCCGGATGACTTGTCGGAACGCGGTCTCGGCAACCTGGTCCTGGTCATCTACGGGGGTGATGATGGGAACGATGACTCCTGACAATTCGGTGTGCTCCATAGTCTTTCCTCCGATGAATTGAGTGATAACTCAGTACCACTGTACGCTGAGCCTATAGTGGGCCATACTTCCAGGCTGCGTCTCGGAACGCCACCAAGTTCTGGTAAGGCGTCCGTGGAAAAGTGTTGCAACTGGAAGCAAACACAAAGCGACGTTTGTCGCCCATCAAAGCAAAGGTGTCGCGGACATAAGCTTCGATACGCACGGTTCTTTCCCGGTCATGGGCATCTCCTCGCTACACGGCCACTTTGACGACGATCTTTTTGACCAAAGCCGGCGCGCCGGCCGCCAGCTTGGGTGCGTGCGCATCCGCAGGGTAGAGTACTGCCAACTGGCCCGACGACAGCCGGACGGGTGTCATATCGTGTGGGGGCACATGGCCCAAATATACGTCCTTTCCCTCATCATAGGGAACGTTGACGATCAGCTTGTCAATGAATGCCCAGCCGATGACCTCCTCGCCTGAGGCGAGATACTGCACATCTACATATTTGCGATGCGCTTCGAATCTCGGCTCGTCGGTTGCGGCCGTCTCGTAGGACTGGACCAGGGCATACACCTTGTCCCCGTCTATCTCTACACGCCCGTCCGCCAGTTCTTGGGGATGCGCCTGCTGCAAAAAGCCTATGGCCTGCCGCAGGGCCGGGGACAAGACAGCCTGCTCAACGATATGTTCAAGGTCTGTCACGATCATGTTATCACCTTCTTTTGGACTTGGACAAATGTTAGCTTTGACTCGGCACCTTAACAATTAGCCCGATGGGTGGCATAGTTGGGGCATGGACACTCAAAGGACCATCTCCCAACCAAGGGGACTCGCCCCGAACGTCGCCCGCGCCAACCGGTGGTCAAAAAGTCAGCGCGCCCCGCGCCGGTGCAGGTGTAAGGCCGATGTTAAGGTGCAAAGTTAGAAGGGTTGAACTCGGCATTCTACGCCGAGTCAGTTTTCGTTGTCCAAGGTCCAAATCAGAGTCTGCTCCTTTCGACTGCGTCCAAGCTGAATGCTGCTCAAAAGCCAATCATCGGCATTCGTAGAGTTCTCTTGCCAGGTAGCTATCACTCCTGTGGATGGCGCCGCACTGGACCTTGATTGCCGTGCCACACTCCGGTCGCCGGATTGAACTTCCATTGCGTTTCCGGCAGGCTCAATGGCAACTGCGGCCAGCCCGCCTGCACCCGTGTCAGTGTTTCATCCCAGGTTCGGATTCCGCTCAAGGCATCAGCGGCCTCTACGTTGCATGCTCCGACCGCGCAGGCCATCGTCAAACTTTGTTCCAATGTCCACCCCCGCAACAGAGCAGCCAGGAAACCGGCAATGGCCGCGTCGCCGGCACCGGTCGTGCCCGCCACGTGGTCGGGCTGGAAGGCGGGTGACCACACTTCCCGGCCAGCCCAATCTTTATATGCCGTGGGCCTCGCGCTGCCCATGTCGGCCAATCGCTCGGCGGCACTCGTGCGGGCATATATGCCTCGGTCACTACACTTGACGACCACAACCTTGGCCCCTAATGCGATACACTCGGCTGCCAACTCTTGTACTTCGTCGGGGTTCAATTCACCTCCGCACAGGAAACGTTCGCGATTCAGCATAAAACACAGCTCGTCCGCGCTGGGAAGAAACAAGTCGACGTACGGTAGGGTGGCGCGCAGCCAAGCCGACCAATCCACCTGCCCGCTTGGACCAGATACATCGGGTAGAGCCATATCTAGCGACGTCGTGACGCCCAGTGCCTTGACGCGACACAAGATTTCGGTCAGCTCACGACCGCCTTCAAAGTACAATCGCCTCATAAAAGGTGGATAGCCCAGGTGAAATAGGCGCGCCTGACCCACCAGGTCATAGCGGATGTCCTGTGCGCCGAACGAATGATTGGCCCCAGCGCAATAAATGAACATCCGATCAACCCCTGGCGGGTTGATCACCACCGAGTACGCCGTCGTTTCACCCGGCACCACCACCATCCCCTCGGCCAGTTCTGGCTTCTGGCTCCGGATGATGCGGAGGATCGCCTGACCGAACAAGTCATCGCCAATTTTGCCCATCAGGCAAGTGGCAACGCCGAGCCGATGCAGAGCCAGGCCGGTATTGGGCACTGCGCCACCGGTTGAAAGAGTAGTCCCGCCCACTTCGGTGTGCCGGCCTGGCAGCAAAGTTGCGGGTCCTGAAAAACGAGGGATGATATCCAGGCAAATGAGCCCGGCGACGACTGCCTCAATCGTCATGTCTGTTCGGCATCTCCTTCCCGTCACCCTGCATATCGCCTGTAGTTGAATACTTGCAAGAACTCGATACACCTGGCTTTGACGGCAGCAAACCAGGCATCCCGACGCGGCGGATTGGTGACCCAATTCAGTTTTGGCCTTATCGGCACTCCCTTTTCAAGACGGTCCACAGCAAGAATTGACTCTGCCAGCGCGCCATCCTGTACCAACTCCTGCAGTTGCGCCTCGCTAAAGGTATCTCGCAGGTGCTGGAGCACGTTCCGCGCCACCGCTTGACCACCATGCACGGCCAGAGTGGTGTAGATATTGATCTTGACAAAACCATCTTCCGGAAGTCCAGGTAGGTCATCGGGTTTCACCGAAGAGGTGCCATGCAGACAAAGTATCCTACCGACCGCAGCGCAGAGTTCACGCGCCCGGTCGGAGCGGTACTGTACCTGGTCGGCAGTCGCACGGTGTTCGGTGCCTACATTCGGCACGATGATGTCTACTCCTGTCTCGCTCAAAAACCTGCGAGCTTGTTCGACGGTGGTCGGTTCGTTTTTTGGTCCACTGCACCCGGCTTCAAAGATTTCGTCCACCGCGCCTTCGACGACCACTCGGCCATGCACCCTTTCCACGTACTCGGCAGTCAGCCGAATGTTCTCCTCAAATGGTTTCTCGCTGGCGTCGCACATGATCGAAGCGAATTCACCGGCATATTCCTCCATAATATCGCCATCCAGCCACGGGAAACCATGATCGAGGTGCGGCATAACACGCAGTTTTCGATACGGGCTGTCTTCTCCCATAAAGGTGCGCAAATCCCCAAACATGAGTCGGGTGCCCAGGCGCGGGTTGCCGCACGCCGTGACCAGGGTCATTTGAGCGCGCCCCGGATAGCGCACGGTCCAGGCGGGAACGATGGGCAGATCCTCCACCCCGATCTGTTTACCCAGCTCAAGCCCGGCGGCCAGAATGGCTTCAAGCGTCTCCCGGTCCTCGGCGCAAAATACAGGCAGCGCAACCCCCAACTCGGCAGCTTGCTGATAGGTTTCTTTGACCTGATGATAGTCTGTAATCAATGGCATTGGGATTCCTCTCTTCTAGTGCATAACGCTTCCGCCAGAGACGTTGATGGCTTGCCCCGTAATGTATGCGGCATCGTCGCTGGCCAGGAACACCGCCGTCTGGGCCACATCCTCCGGGACGCATAGCCGGCCCATGGGGACTTTGCTCTCCAGATAGGGCCGGACGTCCTCCGGCTTCATAGCGCGCTTGCGCCCGTAATCGCTGATGTGCTGCTCGTCCCAGAGCGCCGTGAGGACGACCCCCGGACACAGCGCGTTCACCCGGATGCCGTCGCGGGCGAACTCTATCGCCAGCGACTGCGTCAGCCCGATGATGCCGAACTTGCTGGCGCAGTAGGCCGCGTATTGGCTGTTGCCCGTCTTGCCTGACTGCGACGACATGTTCAGGATCACGCCGCGTTGGCGGGGGAGCATCTGGCGCAGCGCCACCTGGCAGCCGATGAACGTGCCCTTGAGATTGACCCGGAGGATTTGGTCCCACAAATCATCTGTGCACTCTTGGAAAGGTACCACTCGTGCGATGCCGGCGTTATTCACCCAGATGTCAACCGGCCCGAATCGGGTTGCGATCTCGTCGGCGGCGTGCTCGACCGTAGCACGGTCAGCCACGTTCAGGCTCCACGCGGCGGCCTGTCCACCCGCCAGCCTGATTTCGGCGGCGACCTGCTCGGCGGCCTCTGGGCGCAGGTCGGCCACTGCTACCCGCGCGCCCTCCGCCGCGAACGCCCGGCAGATCGCCGCACCAATGCCACTTCCTCCGCCTGTGACGACGGCGACTTGGTCTTGAAGTCTCATAATTGCCACTCTGTCAGCCCCGCGGCGACCCAGCCGCCATCTACGAACAGGTCAGCGCCGGTGACGTAGCTGGCAGCGTCGGACGCGAGGAAGATGACTGGGCCGACCATCTCCTCCGGTAGGCCCCAGCGGTTCATCATGGTCCGGCTCGCGCGCGCCGCGTTGGTGCGCGGGTCGCGGAAGCTCTTGTCGGTCATGTCGGTGCGGGTGTAGCCAGGGCAGAGGGTATTGACCCGGATGTTGTACTTGGCCCAATCGGTCGCCAGCGCCCGTGTCAACCCGAGCACTCCGCTTTTGGAGGCCTGGTAAGCGGGGTTGTTGGGAAAGCCTAGCGCGCCGCCGATGCTGGAGACGTTGATGATGGCGCCGGAGCGCCGCGGGATCATGTCCTGCGCCACCAACTTGCACAGGTGGAACATTGCGGTCAGGTTGACGGCCAGCGTGAGATCCCAATCCTCGGCGGGATAGACCTCCGACGGTGTGCTCCGGGTAATGCCGGCGACGTTGACCAGGATGTCCACCCGGCCGAAGGCGGCGATGGTCTGGGCGACCAGCGCAACGCGGTCTTGCTCGCGACAGATATCCGTCTTCACCGCGATGCTGCGGTAGCCTCGGGCGGCGAGGGCTTGCTCGGCGTCACACAAGCCATCTCCCAGCATGTCGGCCAGCGCCACCGAGACGCCGACCGACGCCAGCCCCTCTGCGATAGCGCGACCGATGCCGCGCGCTGCGCCGGTCACGATGGCGGACTTGCCGCAGAGATCAAAGAGATGGTTTGCGTCAACGAACCTGTCCGGCATAGCTAGTCCATCCTCATCCCGCCGTTGACGGCGACGATTTCCCCGGTCACAAATGAGGCATCCTCAGACGCCAGGAATGCCACGACCCGCGCCACCTCGTCGGCCGCGCCGATGCGGAGCAACGGGATGGTCTGCCGCAGCCGCTCCAGGCTCTCTGGCGTGTTGGAGCGCTCGTGGATCGGCGTGTAGACCACCCCCGGCGCCACGCCGTTGACTGTGATGTTGAAGGGCGCTAGCTCCTTTGCCAACGAGCGGGTGAGGCCCTCCAGCCCGGCCTTGCTCGCCACATAGTGCGCCGAGCCAGGTCCGCCGCCGGTGCGCGCCGAGATCGAGGTGACGTTGATGATCCGGCCGCGCTCGAGCGCCTTCATCCCCGGAATGCAATACTTGGCGAGCAGGAAGGGGCCGGTCAGGTTGACCCCGATGACCTGGTTCCAGAGCGCCTCGTCCATCGTCTCCACCGGCGTCGGGTTGATGTTGTCGCCGGCGTTGTTGACCAGGATGCTGATAGGCCGGCCAAAGTGCGCCACAGTCGCCTCGACCGCGGCCTTGACCTCCTGGCTGTCGGAGACGTCCGCCTGCACCAGGAAGACCTCCAACCCGCGCTCCTTGAGTTTCGCTGCCAACGCTTCGGCGCCGGCGCGGCTCTTGTTGTAGCAGCACGCCACGTCGGCGCCAAGCGCAGCGAACCGTTCCACAATCGCGGCGCCGATCCCCGTGGCGCCGCCGGTGACGAAGACAACTTGATCGCTAAACACAATTTCCCTCCTCGAAATGCCGATGACTGATGGCTGATAGCTGATGGCCCTCCACTTGCATCTACTCTCTGCCATCTGCTACGGGCAAGGGGTGTTACGAAAAGCGTTGATACTTGTGGCGAGTCATTCGCCATCAGGAGAGAGCTTTTTGTTCTTGTTCCGTGATGTAGCCACGATCCAGTGCCAAGACGGTTGCGCTGACTCATTACCCGACATGGGTACGCATCCCAACATGAGTTCAAAACGATGATATGAGAGATAGCACGGTCTGCTGGCGCGGAGCGCCTACGGTGAGTTTGCGTGAGCCATCATTCGCAGCTTGATTTTGCCTCCAGGTTGTATCTTGGAGTTTGTTTACGATTGCTTTCTCCCGGAGCTATGAACGGAAGGGCGCAGCTCCTGCACAATCTCAAGCAGGTTTCCCTCAGGGTCACGCACAAAAAAGAGCCTCACATTGCCATCCGGCGAGTCGGTCGGCGCGCTCAACGTCTCGCAGCCGTGGTCACGGAGGGTATGCCAAGCCGCTTCGATGTCGGGCACGTTAAAAGCGATGTGACGAATACCCTGGTCGCACAGCTCATTTCGCTCCGGGGGCGGGGTGGGATGGGCCTCGTCCTTGAGCAACTCAATCATCGATCCATCCGGCGCGGTCAGTTTGGCCATGTGCAAATTCACGCCGCTCAGCTTTTGTACGGTATCAATGTATTCGCCCGTCTGCCAGAAGTCAATAGCTACTTTAAGGCCCATAACATCTCGCCAAAAATGCACACTCTTCTCCAAATCTTGTACCACAATGCCAATATGCCGGGTTGCCAATATCACAATCTACCTCTCTTGCGGATAGACCAGCACTTTTAAGGATTGTTTGTTTTTCATCAAGCCTAAACCTTCGTGGATGTTTTCCAACGAGACCCGATGGGTGATAATGGCTGAGGTATCTATCTTGCCCTCGGCCATCAACTGCACCGCTTTGCTCACATGCTCTGGCCGGGAGTCGGACGCGCCCACAATGTGCAACTCGCCGTAGTGTATCACCCGGCTATCCAGTGTGATCTCCGACGCGCCGCTGGGCAGGCTGGCAAAAAGGCTAATGGCTCCTCCTTTGCGGGCCAGTTTGATTGAAGATGCGTGCGCCTCGCGGGTGGGGGCGCCCACGACCACCACATCGGCCCCCAAGCCGCCGGTCTCTGCCTTGACCACGGCCTCAACCTCCTCCTTCGCGCTGTTGATCACCAACACATCTTTAAGCTGTCGTAGCAGAGAGAGCCGAGGTTCAGAGCGTTGCACCAACATCACCTTTGCCGCGCCCAGGGCCTTGGCCAGTTCTGCATGTAATGCTCCCAGAGGGCCACCACCGAGAACGACAACGTTATCACCCGTTTTCACTCCGGCCAATTCCTGCGCATTGATCGCGCAACTCAAAGGCTCGCTCAATGCGGCTGCCTCATCCGGCACGCAATCCGGCACTTTGATAACATTCCCGCCAGCAATCGCCACCGGGGGTATTTCCAGCATCTCGGCAAAGCCGCCGTCAAAGTCATAACTCATCGGTTTTGCATTGGGACACACATTACCCAAGCCCAGAGCGCAATAGGCGCAGTTGTTGCAGGCAATGGTGGTGGCTAAGGTCACCCGCTCGCCCATAACAAACCCGTCAACCTGCGAACCGACGTGCGTAAGATGACCAACCAACTCGTGGCCGATGATGCGTGGGGGATGGCAACGCGGATTGCCGATGGTCGCCAGTTTGAGGTCTGTGCCGCAAATAGCGCAACATCGAATCTCAACAAGTAGGTTATCCTCTGCCGGCGCCGGCTCTGGCCGGTCTTCAACGCGAATATCGGCGAGGCCGTAATAAATGGCTGCTTTCATCGGATACTATTGCCTCCTCTTGCTTTGTTCCTCAATCATTGAAATAGTCTTGCTCAAGCTTTAGCCAGCATGCCAGGTTGCGGTTAGTGGATGGAAGCCTTGACGCGCAAATGAACTGGGCTGCTACTGCGAGTCATTGGGGGCTGAAGCCTGACCCCAAATCTATATCTGACAAACATACAACCTTTTCAAGTTACTCCTCATCTTTCAACGGTCATCAGGTAGGTTCAACAGTCTTTTTGTTCCATTTGAGCGGCTTGTCGAATTCGATTCTCCAAGTGACAGAAGTGCTCAGCAAGAAGTTGGCGAGCCAGTGCGGTATCTCGTCGCTTTACCGCTTCCAGAATCGCACGATGGATTCTGAATTCTTCTTCCGGATTGGATTGTTGGATTATTTCGATGTCCAAGTTCTCAAAAGCAATCCAAAACACCTCGAAAAGTTTGAGCAATGACTGATTGTTCAGTGTACTATATAAAGTGCGGTGAAATCCCTCATCTAAATCCTTGTACGATTTCCCGGCCTTGACGCATTCCTGCCAGGTTTCCATCAAGGCATCCAGCCGCTTTAGCTCTTCGTGGTCAATTTGAGTAATCGCCCCTGCGATGACTCCTTGCTCTAAAAGGGAGCGAATCTGCAAAAGCTCCATCAGTGTGGTTGTTCCAAAGCGCATCCCGTAGCTGAAGGTCTCCAGCACTGGGTCAAAGTTGTATTCGCGCACATACAGCCCCTGTCCATGGCGAACTTCAACAATACCCAGTGATTGCAGAGCCTTAATGGCCTCTCTAACCGAGCCGCGCCCAATGCCCAGTTCTTCAGCCAGTTGGTTTTCTGGTGGCAGCGGGTCGCCGCCATTGAGATCATGGTCAAGAATATACTGTGTAACATAATCACGAACAGCTTGGTTCAACGCAGGTCCGCGCAGTAGTTTTCCCATGTATTTCCTCGGAGGGTGCGTACCAGGTTGTAGGTGATGGCCAATGCATAGATTTCCTGTTTGACCAAGTCGGGCAACTTACTGCGAAAGGTGGTGGGCGCTTGCCCGCGCAAGGTGACACACTGATGCGTTTTGATTTCTTCATTGGTTTGTTCACCTACCGCCTGGTGCGAAAAATAAGTCAGGGCAACATCTGCCCCGCAACGGGCCAGCGCCAGCGCAATTCCGCGTCCATTACCAATGTTGCCCCCTGTGAACAGGCAAGTTTTACCGGTAAGATTGATCTCCATATCATTGTTCGACAACGTCTTTCAGCTTAGATACCTTGCCGGAAAACTTCGTTCCGTTCTATCCCAGGGTAACGGGCCGTGGTAACCGCGTAGATGCGAGCGTCGCGGAAATAGAGCCGCAAACGCACGGGGCGGCCAGCCAGTCTGTAACCGTCTTCATCGCCCCAATGCAGACGGATGCGGTTGGCCGGTAGATGATAGTGGACGCATTTGGCGCGTTCAAAACCGGGAAGCACATTGTGGTCGGTATCAACCAACTCGGCCATAACATAGGACTGTTCAAACATGCCTGGGCCATGCGGGGTAAACTGCATCGCAGCGTCGAGCATCAGGGGCTCCGCCGGCATTTCAAACGGTTTGGTCGAGAAAGCGCCGTTTGACCTGGCCCCCACATAAAAAAGCCTGTCTTCGGGCAGGGTGAAGACACACTCATCAATAATCCATAAATATCGGCCGTCAACCAGCATTGGCGGATGTTCGATGATGCTGGGCGCTTCGCCAGAAGCAAACACATCGCGGAACGGACGATCCCAGTTGAGGCCATCACGGCTAACCCACCACTCGCTGTAGCAGTGTTGGCCATGCTTTGTCCAGGGATGGCGCGGGTTTGCTTCCTGAGGGCTGGCGGCATAATTCAGCATCATCCCCACGTAACGGTCAGCGTAGGGGAAAACGTTTAAGCGGTAAAACTCGATATCCGGGGCATCGTGTTCATCGGGGGTAATCAACTCTTCTGGCGGCGTATAGGGGCCCGACTGGTAAACATCGTCGTTCGGTTTCCAGTCAAGACCATCCGTACTGGTGCGGATGGAAAGGACCCGCCGAATTCTATCGCCGATATTGTCCGGCACAATTCTGTCCCAGGGTTGGTAGGTGTTGTTGTAACAAATAAACTGCTTGGTGCGCGGGTCCCAAAGCACACTGAAGGCATCGTGGTTGATGTAGAGTGGTTTGTCCGACAGTTGATTCCAGTTTTTGCCGCCATCATCGCTGCCGTAGGCCCACAGGCTGAAAGAGTCTTTGTACTCTTGCCACAGATAGGCAATGAGCCGCCGGTTGTCTTCGTCGTAGGCAATATCAAATTCTGTGCGCCAGGTGCCGGGGCCGGTGGCCAGGCCGCGCGCACTTTGCTCAAAGTGAACGCCGTCTACGGTTCTGGCGCGATAGATATTTACCGGGGCGTTCATTCGGCCGGTGGCGCCGTAGACCATATAAGACTCATCCGGCTGTTGCACTATGCAACGCACCCGAATCGGTGGCAGCCCTTTGGCCTTATCAACATAGGTGAGCGCATTGCAGCCAAACTGCAGTTTCCCAAAGGGGTCTTCAATATCATAGTGGTCGGTAAAGATCAGTTTCATCGTTCGTCACATCCACCCCATCGCCTTCCAGAGTTGGCGCTGTGAATAAAGCCGCTAGCCTGGTTAGGGCGCTGGTGCATCCTAGTATACCCCATACTGGCGGGCAGCCCTGAACATGGCAACGACGTTTTCCGCTTTGCAGCCGGGGTGGATGGAATTGGAGGAACAGAGGATGTATCCACCTCCGGGCGCGGCTTTCCCGATTGTTTCCTTGACGGTTTCGACTACCTCGTCCTCAGTACCGTTGGGCAGCAAATAGCGGCAGTCAATATTGCCTAACAGGCATAGTCTATGGGCAACGTGCTGCTTGACCTTGGCGATGTCCATGCATTGAGGCTGCACCGGATGGAAACCGTCAAAGCCCACCTCGATGAGGTCATCCAGAAGCGGCCACATGTTCCCATCCGAATGTTTGACAAATTTCAGCCCAAAACGATGCACCTGGTCAACAAGTTCCTTGTGATAGGGCTTGAGGTAGGTGCGATAGTGCTTGAGTGACATCAGGCTTGTCTGCTCACTAGCCAGGTCGCCGTTCATAATAACGCCATCAATCTCATATCCTAGCTCGACCGCCATCCGGACGATCGCCAGGTTATAATCTGTGGTGAGGCGCGCCAGAGCATGAACCAGTTTCGGATTAAGGCCATAATCCGTAAGCAGATTAACCATGCCTCCGCGCAGCTCCCAGCTTATTTTAATAGGGTCGGCCAGCAGTAAAAAATGCGCCTTTTTCTGGCCCATCGTGGCAGCCATAAACTCCACCGGCGCGAACCTATTGGGGTTGAGTTTTGATACCATGTCGAATCCCTGCAGGTCGTCCAGCGCCTTTATGGGACCGTCAACGATCATGGGTGCGCCGTGGTGGCTGAGGAGATAAATGCAGCCAAACATGTCCCGGGTTTGATTCTCGCTAATCTGCTCATATTCATTTGAAGGCCCGGAGAATACCGCATCCAACTCAAGCGCCTCGGTTACCCGCAGGGACAAGTTCAGGATTTCAGGACTTTGTCCAAAGTTGATGAATGCATCTTCCTTGGGGGCTTCCGCTTCCTGCGCGCGGGTGGTAAGCCCCAGAATCCGGCCGATCCCTATGAGAGCCGGCGTGTCGATGGTAGATTCCTGCAACGGCACGCGATCGGGCTGATGGCAATTCAATGCAGTCAATACTCTTTCTTTGGAATTCATGATTTGCTCTCCTTGTTCCGTTGACGTTGGTCAGTTGCTAGGTCGGGCTATCTGCAAATGAAGCCAGGAAACCGTCCATGAATGTTCTGTGGGGCGGCGACACAGCAGATTGGGTCATCGCACACTTTGTTTTCCTTGAGTCGGTGCTGGGATGCGGCCCGATGGGATGCAGACGCCCCAGACCGCGTTACAATTCATGACCTATACCCCAGCGCCCGCCAGGGTAATCTCATCGGCCCGATGGCAACTCACGTAATGACCAGGGGTGATCTCGGCAAGTTGCGGATGCTCTTGTCTACACACATCCACGGCAAAGGCGCAGCGAGGATGGAAATAGCAGCCCGAGGGCGGACTAGCCGGGTCCGCCACCTCACCTTGCAGAATGATGCGGCGAGTGCGCAATCGCGGATCCGGTATGGGTACGGCAGAGAGAAGCGCCTCGGTATATGGATGTTTGGGGGCTTGAAAGAGCGTTTCGGTCTCGGCGATTTCGACGATTTTGCCCACGTGCATCACCGCGATCCGGTTGCTCATATGCTTGACCACGCTCAGGTCATGTGCCACAAATAGATAGGTCATGCCGAGATCATCTTGCAGATCGAGCATGAGGTTCACGATCTGCGCTTGCACCGAGACATCTAAGGCGGAGACGGGCTCATCCGCCACGATCAAACTGGGGTTCAACGCCAAAGCCCGGGCAATACCGACTCGCTGTCGCTGACCGCCGCTGAACGCATGCGGATAACGATTCATGAACTCGGGCGCGAGCTGCACTACCTTAAGCAACTCGGCAACTCGATCCATGCGCTCCTGGCGGTTTGTCATGCCGTTCACCAACAGGGGCTCGCCGATGATATCAAACAACGTCATCCGGGGATTCAGAGACGAAAATGGGTCTTGAAAGATCATCTGTATTTGCCGCCGCAGTGGTCTGAACTGGCGTTTGGGTATCGCCGTGAGCTCAACTGTCCCGCCATCTCCCGTTTGAAATCGAATGCAACCGGCCGTGGGTTCGCTCGCGCGCAAAATGCAGCGGGCCGTAGTCGTTTTGCCACATCCGCTTTCGCCGACTAGGGATAAGGTCTCACCCTTTTTGATGTAGAAGGTCACGTCGTCCACAGCGCGGACATAATTCACCACGCGTCGGAAAAGTCCTTTTCGAATTGGAAAGTACTTTTTTAATCCTATGACTTCGAGCAGTCTGTCATTATTATCCACGGCTTACTATCCTTTGGCTCCGGACGGTTCTCTCTCAGCTTGTTTGGGTTATTGATAGAGAAAACAGCTCACGTCTCGGTTTTCACCGCAAAACTGCAAGGAGGGCGTATATTGATCACAGGTATTTGGCATAAAGTTAGGGCAGCGGGGATGGAATGGGCAGCCTGAAGGACGATTGTAGGGGTGAGGAATAGAGCCTTTAATGGTCGCCAATCGTGTCCGTGGCGTGGCCAGAACACTGGGAATCGAACGAAGAAGCGATCTCGTATAGGGGTGTTGGGGATCGTGGAAAATATCGTCTACAGGGCCTTTCTCCACCACGTGACCCAAGTACATTACCACCACATCCTCGACCATCTCTGCGATGACGCCCATGTTGTGAGTTATCAGAATGATGGACAACCCCTTTTTCGCCTGCAAATCGCGCAGCAGATCCAGGATCTGGGCTTGGGTGGTTACATCCAGGGCGGTTGTTGGTTCGTCGGCAATCAGAATGCCGGGATCGCTAGAGAGAGCCATCGCAATCATGACCCGCTGCCGCATGCCGCCACTGAGTTGGAAGGGATATGCATGGATTCGCCGCCCCGGCTCAGGGATACCGACCAGACGGAGCATCTCAATTGCCTTTTCAAGTGCTCCTTGTTTGCTCACATCTTGATGAAGCCGTATAGCTTCGATGATCTGGTCGCCGACCGTATGGTATAGGCTAAACGAGGTCATGGGTTCCTGGAACACCAGGGCGATCTCAGCGCCGCGAATGCTGCGCATGGTTCTACCATCAGCGTCCAGCTTTGTCAAGTCGATGGTTTCTGTTTGACCATTGCCTGCAGGGCGTCGCAACCAGATCTCGCCAGCCTCTATGCAAGCCGACCGGGCGAGTACGCGCAAAGCGGAAAGGGCTGTTACACTTTTGCCACAGCCGCTTTCACCGACAATGCCCAGAGTATGGCCGGGATATGCTTCAAGGCAGGCGCCATCCACTGCCTTCACTACGCCTTCATCCAGATGAAAGTAGGTCTTCAAGTTCCGGATGGATAAGATAGGTTCTTTCCTATTGTCCATATATTTGCTCGCTATGAACCATAAGGATCAGCCGCGTCTCTCAGGCCATCGCCAAAGAAGTTGAAGGCCAAGACACTCACAATGACCGGAATGACTGGAATGAGCAGCCAGGGTGAGATAGCCATCGCTGAAACGTTCTGGGATTGTTGTAACAACACGCCCCAACTGATGGCTGGCGGGCGCAAGCCGAGACTGAGAAAACTCAATGATGTTTCCGCGATGATCATGGTTGGGATCGCCAGCGTGGTCGCCGCAATGATATGGCTTAGAAACGACGGAACCATATGGCGAAAGATGATACGCATCTGGCTGGCGCCTACCAGTTCTGCCGCAACCACAAAGTCCTCGTTGCGCAGCGATAGGAATCGCCCACGTACCACACGCGCCATCACCGTCCAGCCAATGAAAGAGACAATGATGGTGATGAAAAAGTAGACCCGGGTCACCGGCCATTCCGCCGGCATGGCGGCGGCCAGAGCCATCCAGAGGGGGATGGTGGGAATGGAGCGGACGATCTCAATCAAGCGCTGGATGACGTTATCAACCACACCACCATACAGGCCGGAAATGCCACCCAGGAGAACGCCCAAGAACAGGCTCAGAGTCACGCCGACAAGTCCGATGGTCAGAGACAGGCGTGTCCCGATCATAAGGCGAGACCACAGATCCCGACCATTGACATCGGTACCCAACAAAAAGATACTGTCTTCTGTACGCGCCCCCTCGGCGCCAATGAGATGAATATTGGTTGTGAGAATCCCCAGGAGTTTATACTCATATCCCTCCGCAAACAGGCGAATCGGGATCTTGTTGGCAGGATCAACCGCATAGACCCGTTGGAATGTAACGAGATCGCGTTTGCCGACCACGCCAAGAACGTGGGGCCTGAACTTTCCCTCATCAAGAAAATGTATGGGTTGCGGAGGCGCCAACGAACGTTGCGCTTTAGAATTATAGGGGTCCGAATAGGCCAAAAAGTCGGCCAAGATGACTACTGAATAGAATGCCATCAGCACGATGGCGGACAAAACCGCCACCCTGTGTTTGCGAAAGCGCCACCACATCAACTGCCACTGGGTGGCTACCGCAATACGATTTTCGGCATCAGGCGCTGTCTTCTGTTTGCTCTCAGCGGCGCGCCCATCCTCATTCAATTGAGCCATCAGTCACCTTCCATCCCAAAGCGAATGCGTGGGTCAATCCACATCAGTAGCAGGTCGGATGCAAATGTGCCAACCACGGTCGTCAGTGCCAGCAAGAGCAGGATTGCGCCAGCCAGAAACAGGTCTTGGGCAATTAGGGCATTATACAGCAGCGGCCCCACAGTGGGCAGGCCCAGGACCAGAGAAACAATGATGCTACCGGAGACAATATAGGGGAACAGGTAGCCAACTGTACTGGCAAATGGATTAAGGGCGGCGCGAACCGGGTATTTCAGGATGACCCGGTATTCTGCCAATCCTTTTGCCCTTGCCGTAACCACGTACGGTTTGGGAAGCTCATCCAAAAGATTCGCCCGCATGATGCGAATGAGTTCGGCTGTTCCGGCCAGGCCGAGAACCAGGGCCGGGATCGGCAGATGTTTAATCATATCCCAGACTCGCGCCGGGCTCCACTCCGCCTGAAGGTAATCGGGTGAGAACAGACCCCCGATCTGCGTCATGCCGAAATACTTGAACCCTACGTACAAAACGATCAAGGCCAACATAAAGTTGGGGATGGCAATGCCCAAGAACCCTATCAGTGTAAACACATAGTCGCCCAGTGAATACTTGCGTACGGCCGAATAGATGCCTATGGGAAGGGCAACCGCCCACATGAAGAGGACGGCAACCACAGAAACAACCACAGTCAGCAACAAACGATCCCCGATCACCGCACTCACCGGCCGGTTGTACTCGAAGGACACGCCCAGGTTGCCTCGCAGGACCTGTCCCATCCACGCTAGGTACTGCACAGTCATGGGTTTATCCAGACCATACTGGATACGCAACGCTTCTACGTTTTCCTGCGACACGGGGGTGCCCGACATTGAAAGTTGCGCCACGTATGAAGTGACGAAATCGCCCGGCGGCAACTGCATGACAATAAACGAGAGGATCGATGCAGCGAACAGAGTGAGGATGGCCATGAAGAGACGGCGAATGATATATGCTACCATGCTGCAAATGCCTCCATTGCTAGGTTCACCCTGTGGGTTGGCGTCGCAGTAAACAGCCAGAACCGCTCCTCCAACACCATCTGCCAGGCCAGATTGTACTTGAACAGTGCTGAGCTTTCGACTCGACGTATCCTCATGTCTCGCCACGCCGAACCAGGCACGGCGAGACATGAGGGGATGCGCCCTGACCAACAAGTCAACTGCTACTTGATATCTTTAAAGTAGTAGGTCATTGGGCGTGCGATGAGGGGCGTCAAGCCCGCCTGGATGTTGAACTCTCGATCCGGCACATTACCCATGTTGTTCTTAAAGATGCGAACGCCCATGAACGCGCCGGATTGGCCCACCGTGCCAATCGTCCAGACCTGGTCGGTGGCGATTTGAAAGATCCGTTTGCCTGCCTTAATTCGGTCTTCGGGAGTCATCCCGGGGGCTTTGTTGTAGAGATCCAACGCTTCGAGCACAAGGGGATCGGTCGGCTGCACTCCTTGCTTCCCGCCGCCACTAAACCACAAACCATAGCCCGGCCCCATTTCGGCTTGTGTAGAGACTGGAATAACGTGATGGGGGAACAGGAATGGCTCGTCCGACCCATCATTCTGCCAAACAGAGATCTGGGTTTCGTTGTTTGCCAGACGGCCGGCCCACAGGCTGCGCTCTTGCTCCACCACGTTGGCGAAAATACCGATGGCGGCCCATTGTTGCTTGACCATTTCCGCGATAGCGGTGCTTGGAATGAAAGTGGGAATCGTGTTGACCTCGATGATCAGCCGCTTGCCGTTGTCCGTTCGCAGCCGGAATCCCTCCGTGTCGCGCTTGGTCAGCCCAATCGCGTCCAGCATCTGGTTGGCCTTTGCTGGATCATAGGTGGACCACAGCTTGCGGTATTCAGGGCCGGGGCTGTAGGGGCTACTTTCCGCCACGACTGGCGAACCAGGCACGCCGATGCCCAGGAAAAAGATCTCGTTGATCTGATCGCGATCAATGCCCAGCGACAATGCCCGCCGGAAGTCAGCCGTCCCGAACCACTTGGCGATCTCAGCATCGCCTCGATAGCTCAGGTTGAAGTGGAAGCCGGCATCCGTGCCATTCTGGGCGGGGTCAAGGCGGAGAGTGTAGCCAGCGATCTTTTGATTCTGCAGGAACACTGGAATATTGGCCAGGGCCAGGTGGCGTTCCTGGGAGTCGTACTCACCGGCAATGGCTCGTAAGTTGACGATTTCCGGGCTTCCAGCCAACGTAAAGGAGACTCTGTCAATGTACGGCAACTGGTTGCCTTCGGTGTCGACGCCATAGTAGTATGGGTTACGCACCAAGACCCAATTGGCGGTGGTGGCTGGGGTTTCCACGATCCAGGGACCTAGTGTTGGTAGCGCCGGGTTGTTTGGCACAGTGTTCATAGCTTTGAACAGGCTGACCCAGTCCTTAAACCCCGACTTGGCGACTGTGGCATCCAGTGTTGCTTTGTCGACAAAGTCAGGGTGGAACTGCTTCAGATAGTGTGCGGGGGCGTAGCCTCCGAGCGCAAACGATCCAAAATGCCACTGGCCGCCAACCGAATCCACCGAGCTACCCAGCACCTCTTTGAAGAGGGAATTTGGCGCGGGGAACTTGATCTCGACGGTATAGGCATCGATCTTGGTAAACGTCGCCTCTTTCCCGTTCATGGACATGGACGGATGCTTGACGGGAACAAGTAGATCATTATGATACATCTTGTCCCACCAGAACATCACATCGTCAGCGTTAAAATCTACGCCATCTGACCATTTCAGGCCCTTGCGCATGATGATCGTGTAGGTGGTACCATCCGCACTAACCTTCACGTCTTTTGCCAGTTGCGGCACCTGCTTCGGGAAGCTGACGGGGTCCCACCCCAGCCAACGGTCGGCGCTTGCAATGCGCAGTCCATTGGCCCAGTCGGCGGGCCCGGTGAAGCCACGCCTCCAGGTTCCGCCGTACTTGCCTATGTCGCGCAGAGGTTTTAGGACCAAGAGTTCCTGCGGGTCCGGCAAGCGTTTCTCGACGGGGGGCAGTTTACCGGCCGCCACCAGTGCAGCCAGCATGGGCGCTTCCTTGAACTTGGTGGGGAATTTGGCGGGGTCGGTGATCGTTTCAGGCCCCTCATATTTGCCAACCAAGTTTGAACTGGCTGCCGGAGGCTGTGTACCAGGCTTGGGTGTGGCCGTAACCACAACTTGGACCACTTTGGTTTCGACAACCTTGACCTCTGCTTTAACCTCCTTTTGAACAACAACAGTCTCAACAACTGTCTTGACCACCGGTTCAGGTGTGGCGACATTGCAAGCCCCAAGGAGGGCCAGCATCCCAATACCGAGCAAGAGAATTATCAGCGTTCGCGATTTCATGGTTTGTCCTCCTGTGTGAATTTCAACCAGATAGCGCAACAAAGTTGAGGTGAAGTTTGTCTTGCTAAACACCTCCCTTCTCTGGGTAAAATCGCCTCTGATCTTCCCAGGGTTGCAGGAAAGATAAACGTGTGCCGAGCTTCGGTGTTATCAGTCGCGATTCTGTCCCAGTGGTCATAATGTTGTATTGCCATTCGACGCGCCAGAGCGCACGTTATGTTAATATAACATTGTGGAGATAGTTATGAGAGTCGCTTGAAGTCGAAGTTACCGTAGCAGATGCCCAACCCCATAAAGATTGGAACCAAACTTGTTGTACGATATCGGACATCACATATCCCATATCATTACATCATACTTTTCGGCTCTTGTCAAGGGTCTAGAGTTACAGTTTACGGCTTTTTCAAAGTCGAGCCGGACAGCGTAGCACGAGGCTGAGAGCGTCCGGCAAGCAGGCCGCCTCAACTTCTTCCTCATAGCCTAGCATAAAGCTGCTCACCATGGCCACTGCGCCCAGTTCGAGTGCGTCTTGCGCCGTCAGGATGGGCACGCGATGTGTTGTAGTGAGTGGCAGGGCAAAGTCTGGCCCGCGCAATGTGTTGGACCAGTCCATGAGGACGAGCAACCCCGCTTCGTCTCGCTTACGGTTGGGCAAACGGCGCAGTTGGCCCGGACTGCACACAACGCCATCTACTACCGATAGCACAGGATGAACCGCCGCGCCAAAATCTTCCAGGCCGGGTAATGCGCCCAGCGCCAGACCCGCGCTGGTATCTGCAATCAAGCTGCGCCCATCCTCAGATCGCATGAACTCGCGAAGGCGATATTCCGGGCCATTCTTCGGTCAACCCTCCTGTTCTCTATGTTTACACGTTATCGCCAAGTGCCCCGCTCGATGTTGAGTTGAATTTCGGCGATGATTTTCGTTTCGGCCATAGGCTCAAGTGGCAGCTTGGAGCAAGTAGGCCTTCGGCTGCGGCTGTGATCGTTTTTGCGCTGACCAGCCTGGCAGGTCCACCCGTTCAAGGATCCAGGCCAAGAGGTCCTTGGGCTTGGCGCCAAAGAATCGCTCGGCGGCGGTCGTTCCATCACTCCGCCGGATGAAATAGTTGTGAACCGTCGTGAGGGCCGCCAACTTGCGGTCGGTGAGCCGATGCAAGCTGTGGTGACGGAGCGCCAATTGTCCATTGCGCCCTTCGACACACGAACTGGAACGTTGAAAGAGTTGAGCACACGCTTCGCGCAGCGCGACCGTCTCAAGTACGCGCACCTCGGCTTGTTCCAAACCCGCCAACGGTCCGTCGTGGCTGACGAGCGGCGCGAGCAACTCGTCCGACTTTTTGTGGAGGGTCTGGCGCTGCTGCGGGTCTGACGTTTTCTCGGAGACCAAGTGCAAGTAGATGGCGGGAATCAAGTGGTGGTACACAGCTTGCTCCACAGCCGGTGCTAGCGACAAAGCTTCCACCTTGGCTCGGACGGTCAGCCAAAAGAACGCGAGGGTAGCAACCAACTCGACCACCACGCGTTTGGCCTTCTGGATCTTTTTGACACAGCGCTCGGGCAAGCTGGCTTCTGCGGCGACGGCTTCGATCTCGGACCAGCGCTGTGCCAGAGCGTCCGCCACCTGCTCCGCACTCCGGGCCGCGCCGGTCTCCAAATCATACGGGTGGTAGGCCGTGCTGATTCCCGCGACGGCCGCCTGGACGCGCTTGTG
>CAYGWJ010000182.1:0-3307 GCA_964353405.1 uncultured Anaerolineae bacterium | reverse complement strand
TTGGGTGCAAATGTAGTCGAGTCAGGACCCAGCAACTTGGACTGGTTGCTGGCTGATACCACCATATCTGACAGCATTGTGCAGGCTACCCCCAGTTGTGGTGGGTATCGCCATTTCGTATAGTACTGTCGAAAACAGGCTTAGCAATCTCGTCCAGTGCGTCCAAAAGCGTTATCGCACCGTGTTCCTCGGGACCTTGCGGCGTGTGCTTGTGGAAGGGGAATGTGCTCGACTCTTTGTGATGCGGTGCCGAGTCCCACCGCGCAATGAGGTTGTTCTGCGCGTCCATCTCGCGCAGTTTGTCGTCGAGCGCAGCGAGGTAAGCCTGTGTGTTCATAGCTGGACGCTGGCCAAGAGTCCTAATTGGCGTGTGGTTTCCCGATAAGCGTCAAGCGCAAATTCCCATTCAAACCACTCTGCGTTGTCGCCCAGCTCGCCCGCGCTGAACTTGAACGCGAACTGCTCGGACGTCATTTGGTGTTGTCTCTCAAACGTCGCCAGCCGCGCTTGATATTGGCGCAGGTTGAATTCCAGGGCCTTGCGCTTCATGTCCAGGCTTGATCGGACAACCGGCACGGCATCTGATTGCATAACCATCGTCGCTTGCATCTCTCCTCCTCGCTGGGTGAGGCCAAACTTGTCAACGACCTCATCCACGTGTCATTGTATACCTACACTTTGTCAAAAGCAACGCGCTTGGAGCGTATGCCTGAAAGCAGCCGGGTCAGGGCTTACTTTGCAGAGGCGCCTGACCCTGGTTTGTTTGGCTTTTTCTATTGACCAGCGCGAATCGCCAATCACTTTCCCCGCATCGCTTTCCACACCTTCTCCGGCGTGAGCGGCAGTTCCTTCACCCGCACGCCGACCGCATCGTACACCGCGTTCGCCACGGCCGGCGCGACGCCATCCATCGGGATTTCTGCTACGGCCTTGACGCCGAAGGGATGCGTCGGTTCGTTCGTCTCGACAAAGATCGTCGTCATCTGCGGCATCTCGTCGGCGCGCATCACGCGGTAAGCGTCAAAGCGCGGATTGAGCGCGCGGCCCTTGGCGTCGAACAGCATCTCTTCGCACACGCCATAGCCCAACGCCTGCGCCATCCCACCCTCGATCTGGCCGGACGCGGTGGCCGGGTTGACGATGCGCCCGCAGTCGAGCGCCATCACGAGCCTGTCTACTGTCACCTGGCCGGTCTCGATGTCCACGGTGACCTCGGTGAACTGGGCGGCAAACGGCGGCGGCGAGGCCGGCGACATGTATGATGCGACGGCCATAATCTGCCGCTGGTTCGAATGATGCAATGATTCGAGCGCCACTTGTTCGAGCGTCACAAAATCACCATCGGAGGCAATCGCTTTCTTGTCGCGCAAAGCCAGGTCTGCCGGATGTAATGTGTCTTGCATCTTGCTTCCTGCGTCCTGCGACTTGCGCCTTGCATTCAGCATCTCTGCGGCGACCTCTTTGATTTGCTCGGCCACTTGTTGCGCTGCCTTGGTCACCGCCGCGCCGGAGATGTACGTTGTGGATGACGCATAGGCGCCCTTGTCGAAGGGTGTAAAGTCCGTGTCCGACGAATACACCAGGATATCGTCCAGCGGAGCGCCGAGCACCTCAGCCGCCATCTGGCCCAGCACCGTGTCGCTGCCGGTGCCCAGGTCGGTCGCCCCGACGAGAACGTTGAACGATCCGTCGTCGTTCATCTTGATGCTGGCCGCTCCCATGTCCAGGTACGGGATCGCCGTGCCCTGCATCACCAGCGCCCAGCCGCGCCCTTTCCGCAGCCACGGCTTGCCCGCCACATTTCTCCAATCATCCATTGAAAATTGAGAATTGAAAATTGATATTTGTTCCACGCATTGTTGCAGAGCACACGTCTGTATCTTTTCGGGGTGCGGCTCGCGACCCTCACTCCACGCCCGGCTGAACGGATGATCCTCGCCCGCGCGCAGTGCATTCTGTAACCGGAACTCGAGCGGGTCGAGGCCCAGCTCGCGCGCGATGTGTTCCATGTGCGTGTCCACCGGGAAATAGCCTTGCGGAACGCCATAGCCACGGAAAGCGCCGGAAGGTGGCGTGTTAGTGTACACCGCGTCGGCGTAAAAGCGGACGTTCGGTGAGACCTCCGGCGGCGCAATGCCGTCACCCCGATCCATGCCATAGGCCGGATAGAGCGCCATCGCCTTGTGACCGGTATTGCCCGTCACCGTCAGCGCGTGGCAGCCATACGCGCCCGTGTCGCTGAGCACGACCATCTCGTTCGCCGTAATCGTGCCGTCGTTCCTGACGCCCGTTTTCATGCGGACGCGCATCGGGTGGCGCGAGCGGGAGGCCGTGAATTCCTCCTCGCGCGTGTATTCTAATCGCACCGGGCGGCCTGTGGCAATCGTCAGGTGAGCGCACACATCTTCGACGAGGACTTCTTGCTTGCCGCCGAATCCACCGCCGATGCGCTGCTTGATGACGCGGATGCGTTTGGGCGGCAATCCCAGCACAGGCGCAAGAATTCTTCGAACGTGGAACGGCACCTGCGTGCTCGTGCGGATCACCAGCCGGTCATCTTCGTCCCAATACGTCACGCAGACGTGCGGCTCGATGTGCGCCTGCTGAACTTTTTGGACGGTGTACTCGTCCTCAAAGACGCGGTCGGCCTGTGAAAAGCCCGCGTCAACATCTCCGATGTCAATACGGATTTTCGCCGCGATGTTTTGATGTGGCTCACTGTCGGCAAAGTTGACGTATTCGGGTTCGTCGTGGATGAGGGTTCGGTTGCCGATCGCGTCGCGCGGGTCCAAGATGGCGGGCAGTTCCTCGTACTCGACCTTGATCAGCTCGAGCGCCTTTTGCGCCGTCTCTTCCGTCTCGGCGGCCACGAATGCTACGCGGTCGCCTACAAAGCGCACCTTGTTATCCAGGCTGAACATGTCGAGCGGCCCCGGGATCGGGTCGGATTGACCGGCGGTAGAATAGACCACGCGCGGAATGTCTTGCCACGTCAGCACGGCCGCCACGCCCGGCAGCGCACGCGCCTGGCTGGCGTCAATGCGCTTGATGCGCGCATGCGCCACAGGCGAATGGAGAATCTTGGCATACAGCATCCCGCGCAGCTCGACGTCGTCTGTGAAGGCGGGCTTGCCCTGCACCAGCTTGACCGCATCCACCTTGACTTTAGGCTTGCCAAAGACGTGCATCTCGGGCTGCATCGGCGCGACGACCATCTTGGGCAAGACACGGGTTTGGGTGAGTGGCTCGCCTTCGTCTGTTGGAGATTGGAGATTAGAGATTGGAGATTGGGAATCGAAAGCCGACA
>CAYGWJ010000181.1:0-5899 GCA_964353405.1 uncultured Anaerolineae bacterium | reverse complement strand
CAATGCGTGGGCAGCCGCAATCAAGACCATCCCTATTGATCCACCATCTGCTGCATGTACGCCACCAAGCAGGCCATGCTCACCAAGCAGCGCCTCGGCCCGAACGCCGAAGCGCGCATCTTTACGATGGATGAGCGGGCGTTCAGCAAAGAGTTCAACGCCTACTTTGACCAGGCCAAAGACATGGGCGTGGATTACACGCGCTGCCGCGTGTCGGCCGTCCGCGAGGACGCCGGGACGCGTGACCTGTTGGTGCGCTACGTCCCCGAAGGCAATGGAAAACCGGTCGAGGATCGCTTTGACATGGTCGTGCTGTCCGTGGGCACCGAGCCGCCGAAGGAAACGCAAGCGTTGGCCCAGGCCATGGGTATTGAGCTGAATGCCTTTGGCTTTTGCATGACCGACAAGTTCACACCGCTGGAGACTTCACAGCCGGGTGTGTTTGTGTGCGGCACGTTCTCTTCGCCCAAGGAAATTGCCGAGACGATCATTGACGCGGCGGGCGCGGCGGGCGCCGTGATGCAGTTGATGCACGACAACTTGAACGGCGCGCCTTCCAGCCGCGAGTATCCCTTCCTGGCCCGCGCGAACGAATTTGCGCCAGAGCGCGACGTGACCGGCGACCCCGTGCGCACCGGTGTGTTCCTCTGCCGCTGCGAGCCGAGCATTGACGGCGTGGTGAATACCCAAGAGGTCGCAGACTATGCCTGGAACCTGCCGGGGGTCGTCCGCGTCGAGCGGCTGGACTATGCGTGCTTCCCCGAAGCGCAGTGCTACATCAAGAATGCGATTGCCGAAAGCAAGCTGAACCGCGTGGTGATGGCCGGGTGCAGCCACCGCACGCACGAATCGTTGTATCAGCGAGCCGTCCGCGAAGCGGGCTTGAACCCGTATTACATGGAGATGGTCAACCTGCGCGAGCAGTGCGCGTGGGTGCATATTCAAGAGCCGGACAAGGCCACGCGCAAGGCGAAGGAGCTGGTGCGCATGGCGGCGGCGCGCGTGGCGATGATGCGCCCCGTCCACAAGCAAGTGCTTACGCCCTCCAAGCGCGCGCTCGTGCTGGGCGGCGGCGTGGCGGGCATGACGGCGGCGCTCACCATTGCCGACGCGGGCTATGACGTGACGCTCGTCGAGCGCGAGGACGCGCTGGGCGGCAACCTGCGGCACATCTATTACGTGGCGGAAGGCCAGAATCCGCAGCGCCTCTTGCGTGACCTCATCAATCGCGTGCGCGGCCACGATCACATCGAAGTGATGACACACGCCGAATTGGAGGAGCATCGCGGCAGCCTGGGGCATTTCGTCAGCCGCATCCGCTTCAAGGGGCAGGATCGCCTCATCCATCACGGCGTGACGATTGTGGCGACGGGCGGCCAGCAGAGCCGCGACGGTCGCTATCAACTCGGCAGCAACAAGCGCGTCGTCACCGCCCAGGATTTGGAAGACATCATCGCGCATCGCCCCCAAGAGATCGCGGCGATGAAGCAAATCGTGATGATTCAGTGCGTGCGGCAGGAAGGTGAGATCGAATACTGCTCGCGCATCTGCTGCACCAACACGATGAAGGACGCGATTCGCGTCAAGCTGTTGAATCCCGACTGCCAGGTGATCGTGCTGTACAAGGACATTATCACCTACGGCTTCCGCGAGCAGTTTTACACCGAAGCGCGCAAGCGCGGCGTTCTGTTCATCCGCTACACGGCCGAGACGCAGCCCGTCGTCGAAACGCTGCCCGACGGGCGTCTGCAAGTCAAAGCGCACGAGCCGAACCTGAACCGCGAGTTGACGCTCACGCCTGACCTCGTCACACTTTCGATGGCGATCGTCCCCAGCGAAGGGACAGGCGCTCTGGCGGAAAAGCTAGGCGTGCCGCTTTCGCCCGAAGGCTTTTTCATGGAAGCGCATTTAAAGATGCGCCCGATGGATTTCATGGTCGAGGGCGTGTTCGTTGCCGGGATGGCGCACTACCCCAAGTTCATCGAGGAAGCCATCAGCAACGCGCAAGCCGCCGCCGGCCGCGCGCTGACCTTGCTGAGCAAAAATCCGCTCTACATCGGCGGCACGATCGCGGTGGTGGATCAGGACAAGTGCGTGGGCTGCCTGACGTGCGTGCGGACGTGTCCCTTCGAAATCCCGCAAGTGGAGGCGTCTCGCACGGGCGTGGGCGGCATTGTGGGCGCGGCGTGGATTGACCCGGCGCTGTGTCAGGGCTGTGGCACCTGCACGGGCGAATGTCCGGCCACGGCGATTCAGCTCGTCAACTATCGGGACGAGCAAATGATCGGCGTGCCGAACCTGCTTGGCGCGTGGCTGCCGGAAGTGACCTGCGTGGAGTGAGAAGTTAGCAGCGGCCCGTGAGGCCGCCCTGGAATTTAGGGCGGCAGCGTGCGCCGCCGGAGGCTCAACGTGAGCGACAACGGACCCTCATCGAACGGGTTTGAACCCGAAATCACAGCCTTCATGTGCAACTATTGCGCATACATGGCGGCCGACACCGCGGGCACTCAACGCATCCAGTACCCGGCCAACGTCAAGCTGGTGCGGTTGCCCTGCACGGGCAAGACCGACATCCGCTACATCCTCAAGGCGTTCGAGGAAGGCGCGGACGGCGTGTACATTGTGGCGTGCCCCATCGGCAATTGCCATCACGTGCGGGGCAACGAGCGTGGACTACGCCGCGTCCAAAAAGCCAGGCAGATCTTGAAGAGCGTCGGCTTGCAAGAAGAGCGGCTGGACATGTTCTTTATGAGCGGCGGCCAGGGACAAGAGTTTGCGGAAAAGGCGAGCGAGATGACGGAGCGCGTCAAGAAGTTGGGGCCGAATCCGTTGAAAAAGTGAGGAGTGGTTAGTGGCAAGTGATTAGAACAGCGGGGGGTGACCCGCTGTTTTATTTTGGACAAGGCCGCTATTGGGATGGCTATCTGTCACCAGTCTTCACGCCGCCTGCCAATCCACGCCAGCCAGCAAGTTAGCGACGGACAAGTCTTCATCAATTTCAGCCCAGTGCAGACTAGTGCCACCGCCGCCAATTTCATAGTGCTCGCGCTGTTCTGGCGTGGCTTCACGCAGCAAGGGAAACCATCGAGTGGGAACACTGATGATGCGCCCGTCGGTCAAGTTGACGTGCATCATGTCGCGGTCGAACTGCACCGACTTGGCAAGTGCAGTCGTCGGCACAAAAGCTCGCCTGAACCTGTGTCGTGTCTTAACCAAAGTACTCACGCCACGCCTCCAAAAGCTCTACCTGATGCTGTTCGATGATCCCTTGAATGTCATTCAATTCGTGGACGTTGAAGCCATAATTCGACGCCAACTCAATCGGGTCTAACCAGAACTTGACCTGATCACCCCCGGCCTTTACGTGAACATGCGCTGGCTCTTCGCCTTCGTTGCTAAAGAAACTGAAACGATAGCGCCCTACTCGTAGCACGGTTGGCATGGAGTGATTCTCTCGTATATATTCTGTTTAGGCTGGTTCAAGTATACCACAGCGCCGCTGTCCATCGCAACTGTAGCTTGGACGGTAGTCTGGACAACATCCCAGATAAAGCCACGTTGGTTTTCCTGGATGCCGACGATCCAGAGTTCAGCCGCGCCAACTTCGAACTGGCCCGCGCCACGCCTCGTCCGGCCGATTCCCCTGTGGTGTACATGAGAATGCAAAAGCAGGTTCGCATCATCGAGCGGGTTGAGTGGCGACCCAATATCGTGGCTTCACCGCTTGCTGCTTGATCAACCTCTGGCTGCAGCAAAAGCTGACCGAGCTTGCCCCGTCACAGTGACTTGCGTGTCCGTTGAAGAAATGAAAACAGCAGGGATGCCCCGTTGTTTTTGTTTGCGAGAGTCAACATCTTGCTCTATCCGGCGATTTGGCATAGAATAGAGCTAAAAGGGCGCAGCAGGTTCAATCTTCGCCGGACGCGCTGGCGAATGAAGCACTGCGCCAATACCTGAGCCTGGAAGAGCCGGCATGGCGTCAATCGCTGGCAAGTCTGATTGCGCGAGTCCAGGCTCGCACGGCGAAATTCTCTTCAGAAGAAATTGAGGCCGACATTACGGCTGCGTCCGATGAGGTCAGGGAGTCACGCCGTGCCCGTCGCAGTGCTGGTTGATGCCAACGTCTGGCTCTCGGCGTTCATCTTCTGGTTAATGGAAAGCGGTATGATCTGTCGGGCAAGCGATGCTGTGTTTGCTCGCGGGGTTGCGGGATTTAAGGAGGCAATGAAATGTCTAGAGTGCTGACATCAAAACTAGAGACCGTTCGTCTAGGGGCAGGCGGGAGACTCACTTTGCCGCCCCGAGTGCTGGAGGCTCTTAATCTGCAGCCCAAGCAGGAATTGATAATTTTGCCGGTAGGGGAAACTCTGGTTCTCGTTCCCCGATCATCAATCGTGTTAGAAGCTTCCCAAACCATTTCCAAGATCCTGGACGAAGAGGGAGTAACTCGCGAAGAACTGCTGGCTGACCTGGTCGAGGAACGGCAGCAATACAACACAGCCCGATCACCTTGAACACTCACCACTTTACAGACGATCCTAAAGTAGCGCAATTGGCCGGGCTGCGAATCGAAACGCCCGGAGTGTACCTGGCTCGACTAAGACAACGGTTGAGTGAAGCGACTCTGTAGCAGGCCCCGCACTGTGTATGGGGCGTGGGTTCTGGGACACTCGTGATTTTACCGAGTTTGATATCCACGCGCCGGATGTCCAGTTTGATATTTCCTGCGCCGTGCCGATTGACCCGGATTTGCTGTCCGCCGTCGAAAAGCAGGCGCACAAACGCGGCATCGCCGTCGAAACGCTGATCAACCTGTGGCAGCAGCAAAAGCTGGTTGAGCTGGCTCCATCACATTGACTTGCCCTTTGAGGGAATGAAAAAACAGCGGGGATGACCCGCTGTTTTTGTTTGTTCAGTCACGCGACATACAGAGCCTCTCGCTCCACGTAGGGTCTCAAACGCGGCTTGAGTGCTTTGCGCGTGACCAAATCCACCGGAGCGCCCAACAGGTCCTCGAGGAAAAATCGCAAGTCCATGTAACGGTCAAAGGTCGCCGCGCCTTCAAACTCGACCAGCATATCCACATCGCTATCTGAGCAGGCCTCATCTCTGACGACCGAACCAAACATGGCCAGCGACTTGACGCCAAACAGGCGCAAATCTTGCCGATGTTCAGCCAAGAGCTTTACAACCTCATCCCGTCGCATAGCTCATCTCTCCAAGATCAAGAGGAACAATCAACTGCCTTAGAGTATACCACGACGCCGCCTTTCATCGCAACCACAATTTGGCCTGCGAATTGAGCGCACCTTATCCGCTTATCCGTTTCTATCCGATGCTGCAAGATGACGGAGCGCGTCAAGAAGCTGGGGCCGAATCCGTTGAAAAAGTGACGAGTGGTCGGTGGACAGTGATTAGAACAGCGGGGATGACCCGCTGTTTTTGTTGGTGGCCACAGCGGATGCCTCCTGCAAACCGCTTCGCGTAAGTAAATTGGGCGCAGTGTATCTGCATGTCCGTTGCCTATCCGATGGGGCATGATTGAGCGTGTGCGAAAGCTGAGAGCCGAAACCGTTGAAAATGAACTACGGTGCGGCTTGCCGCGCCATATCAAACCTTTAATTACTGTTCAGATTCTATGAACGACTAGTGGGCTGACCACTTAATTCTGCATAGCCGTAATAGCGACTTTAGTCGCTTGCTGTGGGCGGACGACTGAAGTCGTCACTACGCAGAATTTTCTGGTCAAGCCACTAGGTATCTGTATTCAGGGCATCGTGGACATTTGGTGTATTCAGCGCATCGTGGACAGTCTCAACAAAGCCCTTGGAAAGCCGCATGAAATAAGGCTTTTCGAAGTTCGTCAGATGTTTCTAGTGCAGACCTTAAAGGAAACTTT